>DCCL01000072.1 GCA_002313795.1 Faecalibacterium prausnitzii | reverse complement strand
GGCCGGGCTGGAAATCGCAGACCATATCGTGACCACCGTCACACCTATGGAAGACCGCTATCTTCTGCTGGCAGACAACGAGGTCTACGAGGCAAAAACGCTGCTGCTGGCCACCGGCTTTGTGGCACCCCAGGGCTTTGACGGGGAACAGCGCCTGCTGGGCCGCGGCGTGAGCAGCTGTGCCACCTGTGATGGTTTCCTCTACAAGGGCAGGACCATCGCCGTTTACTGCGCAGCCCCGCGCTATGAGCACGAGGTGGAGTATCTGGCGGGCCTCGCTCAGACGGTTTACCTCAGTGTACCGTATCAGGACTGCCATGTGCAGGCAGCCAATGTGCAACGCCTGCCCTCGCCCATCCGGGCCATCTGCGGTGAAACACGGGTAGAAAGCATCACCCTTGCGAACGGCAGCACCGTGCCGGTGGAAGGTGTGTTCTGCCTGCGGGATGCCGTGGCACTGGATGCCCTGCTGCCCGGCCTTGCACGGAACGGGGCACACATCACCGTGGACCGCGCCATGAAAACGAATCTCCCGGGCTGCTTTGCCGCAGGAGACTGCACCGGCCGGCCTTACCAGCTGACCAAAGCCATGGGCGAGGGCAACACCGCCGCCCACAGCATGATCGAATTTCTGGCACAGAAGTAAAAAGCTCCCGGATCAAAAAACAGAAAGGAAACACTTCTATGAAGGAACATCTTTCCGGCTTTACCCTTGTTTCTTCCCGCCCGCTGCCGGAGCTGGATGCCGTGCTGCACGAGTTTGAACACGACGCCACCGGCGCAAAACTGGCGTGGATCGACCGCGACGAGGAGAACAAAACCTTCGGCATTGCCTTCACTACTCTGCCATATGACAGCACCGGCATCTTTCACATTCTGGAGCACTCGGTGCTCTGCGGCTCGGACCAATACCCGGTCAAGGAGCCGTTTGTGGAGTTGATGAAGCATTCGCTGAACACTTTCCTCAACGCAATGACCTTCCCGGATAAGACCCTGTACCCCATTTCCAGCCGCAACGACAAGGACTTTGTCAACCTGATGAAGGTTTATCTGGATGCCGTGTTCCACCCCAGCATCTACCACAAACCGGAGATCTTCCGGCAGGAGGGCTGGCACTACGAGCTGGACGCGGACGGCAAGCCCAGCTACAAGGGTGTCGTTTTCAACGAGATGAAGGGCGCACTGGCTGATGCCGATGAACTGGAAGACAACGCCGTACAGGCTGCTCTGCTGCCGGACACCCCTTACCGCTGGATCTCCGGCGGCGACCCGGCCATGATCCCGGACCTGACCTATGAAGCCTTCCTGGCCGGGCACAAAAAGTTCTATTCGCCGTCCAACAGCTTCATCTTCCTGGATGGCGCAATGGATTTTGAGTCCGTTGCGGCTATTCTGGATGGGGTGCTCTCCGGGCTGGAACGCGGTGAGCGGGTGGCACCGCCCGCCCTGCAGGCCCCGGTGGATGGCGGCGAGACCACTGTGACCTATGAAGTTTCTTCCGAGCAGGAAGAAAAAGACCATACCCGTGTGGCTTTTGGCCGGGTCATTGGCAGCTGGGCCGACCGGGAAAAGATCATCGGTGCACAGATCTTGTCCGATGTGCTGTGCGGCACCAACCAGTCTCCGCTGACCAGGGCCGTTCTTTCAAGAGGGCTGGCCGAGAATGTGACCTTCAGCGTCATGGATGGCATCAGCCAGCCGTACCTGCGCATTGAACTGCGCAACCTGAAAGACGGCTGCCAGGCCGAAGCGGAGCAGCTGGTGTTTGACACCCTGCGTGCGCTGGCGGACCACGGCATTGACCGGGATTTGGTGCGCGGCAGCATGGCCAACCTGGAATTCCAGCTGCGGGAGCGGGACTTCGGCAGCTACCCGCAGGGTCTGATCTTCTGTATGCAGGCGCTGGAGTGCTGGCTGTACGGCGGTGCCCCGGAGACGAACCTGCAGGTGGGAGATCTGTTCACCCGCCTGCACGAAAAAATGGAGCAGGGCTGGTTCGAGCAGCTGCTGCGGGAACTGGTGCTGGAAAATCCGCACCGCTGCAAGGTGATCATGGTGCCCAGCCGTACCGCTGGTGAAGCCCGCCGTGCCGCCGAAGCCGAGCGCCTGGCCAGGGAAGAAGCCGCCTGGACGGCAGAACGCCGCGCAGAACTGGCAGCGCAGCAGGAGCGCCTGCTGGCCTGGCAGAACAGCGAAGATACGCCGGAGCAGCTGGTGACCCTGCCGTGCCTGGCTCTGTCGGACCTGTCCGACACGCCGGAGCAGCTGCCCATGGCCCAGCAGACCATTGCCGGCATCCCGGCTCTGCTGCACGAAGTGAATGCAGGCGGCATCGACTACCTGACCCTCTACTTTGATGCAGAAGGCTGTACGGAAGAAGAACTCTCCCAGATGGCCTTCCTGACCGAGCTGCTGGGAGTGCTGGGCACAGAGCATTACTCGGCAGAGGCACTGAGCGTGGCCCAGCGCCTGCTGTGCGGCAATTTGGGCTTCTTTGTGAACAATTACAGCGTCAAAGGCCAGCCGCACGCCTGCAGGACCAAATTCTGCCTGTCGTTCAGTGCACTGGAAGAAAAGCTGGGCGACGCCCTTGCACTGGCAGCAGAGATCCTGACCAACACCTGCTTCACGGACGAAAAGGATGTGCATGACATCCTGCGCCAGAAGAAGATGGGCATGCTGCAGCAGATCACGATGGGCGGCCACATTGCGGCCCTCAACCGGGTCAGTGCGCAGCTGTACGCTGCCGGTGTCGCAGACGAGTGCACCAGCGGCTTTGCCTACTACCAGTGGCTCAGGCAGCAGGATGAGCACTGGGATTGGGAGGCGCTGCGCACCGCATTGGAAGCTTTGTACCGCCGCCTGGTGGCAAAGAACCGCCTGACCCTCAGTGTGACCGGCAAGGCCGCCGGGGGCGCAGCGCTGGCAGCAGAAAAGCTGGCTGCAGCGCTGCCTGAAAATGGGGAGGAAGCAAAGCCCTGCGCCGTGCGGCCCTGGGGCATCCGCCGCGAGGGCATTACCATCCCGGCAGATATTGCATTTGCCTTCCGGGGCGGCGACCTGTTTGCTAACGGCGGCACCAGTACCGGGGCCTGGAAGCTGGCTGCCAAAATCATCAGCCTGAATTACCTGTGGAATGTCATCCGTGTGCAGGGCGGCGCTTATGGCACCGGCCTGCTGACCCGGGTGTCCGGTCTGGCAGGCTGCTACACCTACCGT
The DNA here is from genome assembly GCA_002313795.1 of Faecalibacterium prausnitzii. Classification (GTDB taxonomy): domain Bacteria; phylum Bacillota; class Clostridia; order Oscillospirales; family Ruminococcaceae; genus Faecalibacterium; species Faecalibacterium prausnitzii_L. Next base: position 896 of record DCCL01000072.1, on the reverse strand, counting down.
GACCCCAACGGAGCAAAATCGCTGGAAAGCTTTCTTGGCGGGCCGGATTTCCTGGCTCAGATGTGCAAAGCCCAGCCGGACCTGACCGGCTTCATCATCGGTGCCGTGTCGGATTCGGAGCCGCTGCTGACGCCGCGCGCAAAGGGCACCGCAGCGGATGGCCTGTTCTGGCAGGGCACCTCCTGGGAAGACCGCTGCCGCCAGCGCAAAGAGCTGTTGCAGGCAACGCCTGCCCAGCTGACCGAGCTGGCCGCTGTGCTGAAAAAGACGCTGGAAAACGGCGGCATCTGTGTGGTGGGCGGCGAGAACCAGCTGGCCAACTGCACGCTGGACCGCGTAGAATCCGTATAACGGGCAAAGGAGGAAAAGCGTATGATCCAATTTGGCCTGCGCCTGCACGATGCTGAAAAACTGCCCATTGAACAGGTGCTCCCGCTGGTGCGCCAGAAGGGGTTTACCTGTGTGCATATGGCCCTGAGCAAATCGCTCAAGGAGGTGCCGAACACCCCCAGCGCCCTGACCCCGGGCTACGCCGCCTATCTGCGCCGCCTGTTTGCAAAAAATGAGCTGGATATTGCCGTGCTGGGCAATTATCTGAACCTGGCCCACCCGGACGAGGACGCTCTGCATGCCATTCAGGAAAAATACTACGCACACATCCGCTTTGCCAGCCTGCTGGGCTGCGGTATGGTGGGCACCGAGACCGGCTGCCCCAACGCGGAGTACAAGTTCTGCCCGGAGTGCCGCAGCGATGCAGCACTGGAGACTTTTATCAGGAACTTCAAGCCGGTGGTGCGCTGCGCCGAGGAATATGGCGTGACCATTGCAATTGAACCGGTGGTCAGGCACATCGTATACGATGCCAGGCGGGCCCGCACCGTGCTGGATGAGATCGG
>DCCL01000035.1 GCA_002313795.1 Faecalibacterium prausnitzii | reverse complement strand
ATGTTCTCCACGATGCCCAGCATCGGAACCTTCATCATCTCGGCCATGTTCACGGCCTTGGCCACGATCATGCTTACCAGTTCCTGCGGGCTTGCCACAACGACGATGCCGTCCACGGGCAGGCTCTGGAACACGGTCAGCGGCACGTCGCCGGTTCCCGGAGGCATATCGACGAACAGGAAATCGACATCCTTCCACACCACGTCGGTCCAGAACTGTTTGACGGCACCGGCAATGCCCGGGCCGCGCCAGACCACGGGGTCTTCTTCGTTCTCCACCAGCAGGTTGATGCTCATCACATCAATGCCCATGCGGCTCTGGATGGGCCAGCAGCCCTTCTCATCTGCCATGGCACGGCCATGGATGCCGAACAGCTTGGGGATGGACGGGCCGGTGATATCTGCATCCAGGATGCCGCAGTGGTAGCCGCGGCGGGCCATGGCGCAGGCCAGCAGAGCGCTGGTCATGCTCTTGCCGACGCCGCCCTTGCCGGACACAACACCAATGACCTTCTTGACGCTGCTGTTGGGGTTGGGCGCGTCATGCTGGGGTGCAGCATCGCGGGAAGAACACGCTGCTCCGCAGTTGGAACAGTCATGGGTACATTCTTCGCTCATTCTCTCATTGCGCACGGCCATGGTACTGGTGTGCGCTTCCTCCTTGCATTCTAGTTCCAGTCTGGCAGGGCGCTCCTGTCAGATGTGATTTATATCATATCATAAAACTGGGAAAGAAACAACCCACAGGAACGCTCATCTTTCCCATAGCGGCACATACATATATAACGATTCATTTTTTTAATACAACAGCAGCAACGTTGAATTACATATCGCAACGATGCCGTTTCGATGTTGCACTGATTTTTTGACTTGCGAGAAAGAAATACCATAAAAACAGGGGAGGGATGCTGTGTGCGGCAGAGCTACCTGAAAAACGCAGCTCTCATGACCGGGGCAGATATCCTGCTCCGGCTGGCGGGCATGGGGCTGCGCATCTGGCTGGCCAATGCGCTGGGCGGCGAGGGGATGGGCCTGTATCAGCTGGTGCTGGCGGTTTACTCCCTTTTTGTCACGCTGGCGACCGCAGGCGTTTCGGTGGCGGCCACCCGGCTCATGGCAGAGGAGCTGGCCCGCAGTCCCGCCGAGGCCCGGGGGATGCTGCACCGGCTGCTGCTGGCGGGGACCGGCCTAGGCGTGCTGGCGTTGGCGGCGCAGTTCGGTTTCGCAGAACTTGCCGCGAAATGGTGGCTGGGAGACCTCCGCGCCGCCGGGGCGCTGCGTATCTCTTCGCTGGGCCTGCCCTGGATGGCGGTGTCCTCGGTGCTGCGGGGATTTTTCATTGCAAGGCGGCGGGTGGAGCCGAATGTCCTTAGCCAGCTGACAGAGCAGACCGTCCGCATTGGTGTGGTGTATGCGGCGCTGGAAAGAGCAGACGCCCTCGGCTGGGATGTGGGCAGACGGTGCAGGGCAGTGCTGGGCGCAACGGCCCTGAGCGAAGCCGTCAGTACTATGATGATGAGCCTGTTCTACTGGAGAGAGGCCTGCCGCTGCTTCCACGCACAGCCTGCCCGCCGCCCCAAAGACCCGGGAAAGCGGCTCTGGGATATCCTCTGGCCGGTGGAAGGAGGACGCTGCCTTGCCAGTGCCCTCCATACGGCAGAGAATATGCTGGTGCCCGCCTGTCTTACGGTCTATCTGCAAGCTACCGGGGGCCGGGCGGAAGCAGTGGCCCAGTACGGGAACCTGAAAGGTATGGCCCTGCCCCTGCTGACCTTTCCTTTCGGGCTGCTGGTGAGCCTTTCCGTTCTGCTGATGCCGGAGATCACCCAGGCCCATCTCCGGGGGCAGGAAAAGCGCCTATCGGCCCTCGTTGACCGGATGCTCCGGCTCACCGGTTACTTCTCAGCGCTGGCCGGAGCAGCATTCTGGGTGTGGGGCAAGCCGCTGGCAGGGCTTCTCTACGACAGCCCGGAGGCGGGAAACTATCTGGTCATCCTGGGCCCGGCCATGCCGCTTATGTATCTGGAAAGCATGGTGGACGGTGCCATGAAGGGAATGGGGGAACAGAAAGCCGTGTTCCGGTACAGCATGTGGGATTCCTGTCTGCGCATTGCCGGGGTGATGCTCCTGCTGCCCCGGTTCGGGATGAAAGGCTTTCTCTTTGTCATCCTGCTGTCCAGCTGCTATACCTGTGCCGCCAACACCGGGCGGCTGCTTTCCAGCTGCGGGATGCCCCTGCGGCTCTGGCGGTGGCTGGGGGCTCCGGGTCTTGCCGGAGCGGTCAGCGCCGGAGCCGGGCTGATGCTCCGGCGGGTCTTGTCCGGCTGGCTGGAAGGGAACACGCTTTTTCAGCTGGCCGCGGTGGCGCTGGGCGGAGCCGGGATGACGGCAGTCTGCTTCCTCGTCGCGTGGCCGCTGGGCCTTGGAGAGGAGCTGAATGCCGTTCTGACCGCAGAAAAGAGACAGAAAAGTGAAATTGCTGGACATGGAGCGGAGAATCGAGTATAATACAAAAGATACCATGGGGCGATAGGCCCTGAGGAAAAACGGGGCGAGGGTGCATCTGCACTGCCCCTGAATAAAAGAGGACGACTTGTGAAGGAAATGAAAAAGGATATGCTGCCGGTACTGGCACGCCGGGCTCTGCTTGTGGTGCTGGATGCGGCGATTATAGCCTTCAGCTTTTATTTTGCCCTGCTGCTCCGCGCAGACGGTGCCGTGGAGGCCTCGTGGTGGCCCCACAACCGGGCCCTGCTCTACCACAACCTGCCCTGGATCGTGGCGGTCTACCTGCTCAGCTTTCTGGGAGGACGGCTCTACACCATCCTCTGGAAATACGCCGGAGAGCGTGACCTCATCCGTCTGGCCGGAATGATCGCCGTGCCGACGGTGGTGGTCTATCTGGTCAACCGCTGTCTCATCCATGGCGTGCTCTTCAACTCAGCCAACGCCATGGCAGCAGTGCTCATCTTCCTGCTGGTAGGCGGGAGCCGTCTGGCATGGCGGCTCTTCCTGAACCATCCGCTGGGGGAGAAGATGCGCGGCAACGCCAGCAAAGACCCTAACCGCCCTGTGATGATCGTGGGTGCCGGTGAGGCCGGTGCATGGGCCATCAACGTCTGCAAGAGCAACGACAGCTACGGCCATCCGGTGGTGGCAGTGGACGATGCTCCTGCCAAGCTTGGCCAGACCATCCATGGTGTGCCGGTAAAGGGCACGCTGGAAGAGATCCCGGAGCTCTGCACACGCTATAATATCCATACGATCATCATCGCCATCCCCACCCTGAAGGGCAGTCGGCTGAACCATGTCATTGACCTCTGCGTCTCCACCCACTGCGCGGTGCAGATGCTCAGCGACCCTCAGCTGGTGGGCGCAGGTGCACCCCAGCAGGGAGCGTTCCGTGAGCTGAACACGGCAGATTTCCTCTCCCGCGAGGAAGTCAAGCTGGACAATGAGAAGATCTCCGGCTACCTCACCGGCAAGACTGTGCTGGTGACGGGCGGCGGCGGCAGTATCGGCAGCGAGCTCTGCCGTCAGGTCATGCGCTTCAAGCCTGCTAAGCTGCTGATCTTTGATATCTATGAGAACTGTGCCTATGAGCTGCAGATGGAGCTTCAGCAGAAGTATGGCCGGGATATCCCGGTGACGGTGCTCATCGGCTCCATCCGGGACAAGGCCCGTCTGGACGAGGTCTTTGAGACCTATCATCCCACGGTGGTGTTCCATGCGGCGGCACACAAACATGTGCCCCTGATGGAGATCAGCCCGGCTGAGGCTGTCAAGAACAATGTCTTCGGCACCAAGAACCTCCTCACCAGCGCCAGTGAGCACGGTGTGGAGCGTCTGGTGCAGCTTTCCACCGATAAGGCGGTCAACCCCACCAGTGTCATGGGCTGTACCAAGCGCCTGTGCGAGATGCTCATCCAGACCTTCGCGGGCAACACCGATATGAAGTGCGTGGCAGTCCGCTTCGGCAACGTGCTGGGCAGTCACGGCAGTGTCATCCCACTGTTTGAGGCTCAGATCAAGAAGGGCGGCCCCGTCACCCTGACCGACCCCAACATCGAACGCTATTTCATGACCATTCCGGAGGCGGCACAGCTGGTGCTGCAAGCCGGTGCACTGGCTGAAAGCGGCAGCATCTACGTGTTGGACATGGGCGAGCCGGTCAAGATCATGGATCTTGCCAAGCAGCTCATCCGGTTCTATGGCTATGAGCCGGGCGTGAACATGGACATCAAGATCGTGGGCCTCCGCCCCGGCGAAAAGCTTTTTGAAGAGCTGATGATGGACGAGGAACAGGATAAGATGCGCCGCACCGTCCACAACAAAATTTTCGTGGCACAGCCCCGGAACATCGACCTTGCCGTGTTCTATGAGCAGCTTCAGCAGCTTGCCGTGGCTGCGGAGCACAACGATGACCGCGTTGTGGATCAGCTGGCCAGAATGGTGCCGACGTTCACTCCCACCCGGGAAAATCTGAAACTGTAATTGTTTGCTGGCTGCACGGCACCCTGCCGTGTCAAAATATATGAGAGGGATGTAAATCATGGAAAAGAAACCGTTTTTGACTGAGTCCATGGCTCAGGACATCATCCAGGACGTACCCACCCCCTTCCACGTCTATGACGAGAAGGGTATCCGCGAGAACGCCCGCCGCATCAACAAGGCATTCAGCTGGAATAAGGGCTTCCGCGAGTATTTTGCGGTCAAGGCTCTGCCTAATCCCGTCATCCTCCAGATCCTCAAGGAAGAGGGCTGCGGTGTGGACTGCTCCTCTCTGACGGAACTGATGCTCAGCGAAGTCTGCGGCTTCAAGGGCAGCGACATCATGTTCTCTTCCAACCAGACTCCCGTGGAGGACATGAAGAAAGCCTATGAGCTGGGCGCTTATATCAACCTCGACGATGCCACCATGGTGGACTTCCTCGAGCGTGTGGCAGGTGTGCCCGAGAATATCTTCTGCCGCTACAACCCGGGCGGCACCTTCCAGCTGGGCGAGAGCAAAGAGGGCTTCCAGGTCATGGATAAGCCCGGCGATGCCAAGTATGGCATGACTGAGGAACAGATGATCGACAGCTACAAGAAGCTGGCCGCCAAGGGTGCCAAGAACTTCGGCATCCATGCTTTCCTCGCCTCCAACACCATCTCCGATGAGTATTACCCCGAGCTGGCCGGCATCCTGTTCAATCTGGCGGTTCGCGTCCAGAAGGCCACTGGTGTGCATATCGCTTACATCAACCTGTCCGGCGGCGTGGGCATCCCGTACCGCCCCGAGCAGACCGAGAACGACATCATGGCCATCGGTGAGGGCGTCCGCAAGAAGTTTGAGGAGATCCTCGTTCCTGCGGGCATGGGCGATGTCTCCATCTTCACCGAGATGGGCCGCTTCACCACCGGCCCTTACGGCGCTCTGGTGGCTACTGCCATCCATGAGAAGCATATCTACAAGGAATACATCGGTCTGGACGCCTGCGCTGCCAACCTGATGCGTCCTGCCATGTACGGCGCTTATCACCATATCACTGTGCTGGGCAAGGAGGACGCTCCCCACGACCACAAGTATGACGTGGTCGGCGGTCTGTGCGAGAACAACGATAAGTTTGCCATTGACCGGATGCTGCCCAAGATCGACATCGGTGATATCGTGTACATCCACGACACCGGTGCACACGGCTCTGCCATGGGCTACAACTACAACGGTAAGCTGCGCAGTGCCGAAGTCCTGCTCTGCGAGGACGGCACCCATCGCCTCATCCGCCGCGCAGAGACGCCCCGCGATTACTTCGCAACGCTCGACTTCCTGCCTTTCATGAAGCCGCTGCTGGGCGAGTATAACGACGACTGAGCAGGCCATCTCCCACAACACCACGAATAAGCGAGGAACGACGCAATGTTTTTTGGATTTCAGCTCACCTGCGGCCTGATGCTGGTCTTTTATGGCTATTCGGTCATGAAAAATCCCCGTGTCTGGGGAGACCAGGGCCGTCAGGCCGTCAAGGCAGAGAACTTCCCGGAATACTGCCGCCAGAACGGACTCTTTTTCCTGAAAGCAGGCTTTATCATGGCTCTCATCGGTGCGTTGGATGCACTGGTGACGCTCTCGGGTCTGCTGTACATTCTGCTGTATCTGTTCGGACTGGCCTTTGCGTTCTACCCGCTGACCCGCTGGTGCAAAGAGAATGAAGGCTTCTCGTGGCCCTGGCCCCGGGTGGAAAGCGAGAAAAAGCGCATCAAAAAACTGCGCCAGCAGCAGGAAGCCGAACAGACCGAGCACGACGAGAAAAAGTAACGGATAAACAGAAAAGGTGGATGCACAGAAATCGTGCATCCACCTTTTTGTATTTTGAGGTCAGAGAAACTCTTTTTCCAGACAGTAGTGATAGATGCCGTCCTCGGCGCAGGGGCCGCAGACATCACTGGCAATGGCTTTCAGCTCTGCCGATGCATTGCCCATGGCGACACTGTGCCCGACAGCATGAAACATTTCGATATCATTGTTTCCGTCGCCGAAGGCCATGGCGTCGTCCGGTGTCAGGCCGTAATGTTCCAATACCTTCCGGATGCCGACGCCCTTGCCGCCCGAAGATGGGATGATGTCCACCGCCCGGTCCCACCAGGCGGCAATCTTAGCCCCGGTGGTCCCTTTGAGGATGGCAGGCCAGTCGCTCTTCCGGCAGCCCATCAGAAGCTGGAACACCTCACCCTTTGAGACTTCTTCGAACTGGTCGGAGATGACCGGCACTCTTCCGCCAAAAGCATAATATGCCGTTAAATCGTCATCCGTCCCGTTGGAGAGCATGGTGGTCTTTCCGGCCACCGACAGCGGCCGTCCCAGTGCTGCGGCGTTCCGGATGATGGCCTGCACATCCGCTGCGGGGAGAGGGTGGCTGAAGATCTCTCCGGTGCGGCTGTAACAATAACAGCCGTTGTAGGTGAGAAAGACATCAAAGCTCACCCCGTCAAATTCTGGCACGGCCATGGGGCCGCGTCCGGTGGCGATGGCAAGAAGGACACCGCCTACCTGTAAGCGGCGCAGAGTCTCCAGCATCTTTTTGCTGATGCGCTTTTTCTCCATGTCGATGAGGGTGCCGTCGATGTCAAAGAAGATGATGCGGGGCTTGTGCATGGCGTCGTACCTCCAGTGCAAAGGGGAAAACTTACTTGTGGGCGGTGGGCTGGCCCACAATGTCGTAAATATCCCGCCCGGCCAGCTCTTCAAAGTGGGCTTTGATGGCGAGATTGATGTCCCATTTTTTCTGCGGATAGTCCCCATAGCGGCGGCGGACATCTTCCATCCGCTCGATGATGTCCATGACGCCGTCGGCCCCGGCCAGCGAGTCGCAGAGCTGGATGAGACGGTCATATTCGTCATAGACCATGGCGTTCAGCCCATCGGCGATGATTTTTGTTTCTTCGGGAGTGGTGTCCCGGTGGCCTACATAATCGGCCAGAGACTGGTCGTTGAAGGAATGGCTCAGACAGACTCGCGCCACTTCGTTATATCCCAGCGAGAGCATATAGCGGTAGCCGTCCACCACATGGCCGAGGTGGCGCTTGCCATACCGCCGCCCGATGTCGTGGAGCAGACCCAGCACATAAGCTTTGTCTGCATCCAGTCCACAGGCTGCGGCGATGGCCTCAGCACAGTGTGCCGCCGTGCGGCTGTGGTCGCCCCAGGGGCCGGGATTGTGCGGTTCGGCTTCAGCCAGAAGGGCCTCGGCAGTCTTGCGGTCTGGATACATCGGAAAGCCTCCTTTTTGCATTATAAAGCGTCGATGTCGGCCTGCAGTTTCTGGTAAAACTGTCCCAGATGATAGCCATCCACGAAACGGTGGTTGACCTCCAGCGACATGCCCAGCGTCTTGCGGCCGTTTCCTTCCACATATTTGCCCCAGGCAATGCGGGGAATGTTGTCATCCCGGTCAAAGTTCCGCTCGTTGGTCAGGCCGGTGATGTCGAACCATGGCGTGCAGGAGAAATAGATCAGGGTGTCGTTTTCGTCGGCATCCTGATCCAGCAGGGTGGTCTGGGCGACGCTGCGGGCTTTGGTGGCGGCACAAAACGCTTCGATGTCGTCCTGATAGTGGAGCGTCACGATGTGGAACTGGCTGCTGCCGAGTTTCAGGTCGGTGAAGCTGGGCACCCGCTCGTCAATGAGCCAGACCTGCCCGTCCCGCACAGTATAGCGGAAGTTCTCCACAGCGTTCACAGCCCGGGTGACAAGCCAGCCCAGCGAGTAATAAAAAGACAAATGATGCTCTTTCACATAGCGGTAAAGATTCGTCACATCCACCCGGAAGGTGACGCTGTAAAAGGGATGGGAAACGGCAGAGAAAAACTCGAACAGCTCTGCCCGCTCCCAGTGTTCCATATCGACCTTTTTCATCCGAAAAGCTCCTTTTTCTTATCTGGCCTGCCGCTTTTCCGCCGGAGCGGGGGAGTCCTCCTGCTTGTTTTTGTCCAATGCATCAAACTGCTTCAGGATCTGCGGATCTTTCAGCTTGATGACCTTGCCGGAGAGATAGTGGAGAGTGTTTTCCTCAGGAATGTCGAGGAAACTGATGCGCACAGCGCACAGCGCCTGCGTCTTAGTGCCGGTGCGTTCGTTCATCTTCCGGTTGCCGTATTTGACATCTCCCAGCACCGGTCGACCCAGATAGGCCAGATGTGCACGGATCTGATGGGTGCGGCCCGTCACCAGCCCGATGCGGCAGAGTGCAAAAGGCCCGGCAGTGCGCAGCACATCCACATCGGTGATGATCTGCTTGCGGCGCTCATCTTGAGACTGGTGGGCGTGGATGCTCACCTTGTTGTTCTTCTCATCGTGCTCCCACCATGCGGTGAACCGCCCACTCTGGGGGATGCCGACGGTGATGGTGTAGTATTCTTTTTTGAGCAGGTCGGTGCGGATGATCTCGTTCATGTCCCGCAGGGCAGCATAGCTCTTGGCTGCGATGACAAGGCCCTCGGTGCCCCGGTCCAGCCGGTTGCAGATACCGGGCTTGAAGCGGTTCTCGCCCTGGGGGTCATACTCGCCCTTCTGAGCCAGATACTGGGTAAAGGCATCCACAAGATTTGCGTCGCCGGTGCGGTCGCTGTGGCAGAGCAGGTGCGTGGGCTTATAGAGGACGGCAATGTTCTCGTCCTCGTAGATGACATTCACCTTGGGCTGGTTCTGCTGCTGCTTCGGGGCCGCTTTTCGGGCAGGCTTTGCACCTTCCGGCGGGAAAAATTCGTCGTTGATGTACAGTTCAATGAGGTCGCCGGTCTTCAGGCGGTCTTCCGGTGCGCCTTTTTTGCCATTTACCTTGATGCGCTTGTTGCGGAAGCTCTTATAGAGAAGGCTGGTGGGGAAGTCGCGGGTCACGCTCTGGACAAAGCGGGAGAGCCGTACGCCCTCATCGTTTGGGGTGGCAGTGAATTGTTTCATTCTGTTTTTCCTTAATTCAAGATGTTTTGCCCTCTGCGGCAAAGTTCTCTGTTCTGGACCACGAAATGCTTCAGAGGGTCAGCGGGAACTGCCCCGGTCTGTCAATGGTTTGCTCCTGGAGAGAAACATCAACAAGCCGAAAAATGCAGGCAGAACAGGACGGAGAGGGCTGTTTATACCTATAATAATCTACTCGCTCTGGGAAGTCAACGCAGAATATTTTCTGTCGGCTCTTGTCTTTTGGAAAAAATGGGGTACTATAAAAGAAATCACTCAGAACAAAGGAGTGCGCGCCATGGCAGAACAAAACCGGCATAAGGGACACCGTCAGCGGATGCGGGAGCGGGTGCAGACCTACGGGCTGGACAGCCTTGCGCCCCACGAGGCACTGGAATACGTCCTTTACCTGACCAATGCACAAAAGGATACCAACGGCATCGCCCATGACCTGATCGACCGGTTCGGAGATTTTGCCGGGGTGCTGGAAGCCAGCGAGGAAGAGCTGTGCAGTGTGCCGGGAGTCGGCCCGGCCAGTGCCCGGATGCTGCATCTTCTGCCAGGGGTGAGCCAATATTACATAAAAAGTGGTTCCAGCACCCGGAATGCCCTGAGCACCACCGAGCGGCTGGTGGCCTACCTGCGGCCCCGCTTTGCCGGGGCGCGGCAGGAGAAAGTGCTGCTCCTCTCGCTGGACAGCCGCAGCCGTGTGAAAAATGTCTGCTGGCTGCGGGAAGGGAATGCCCGGATGGTGGGTCTTGAGGTGAAGGATGTGGTCTCTGCCGCTCTGCGGGGGAAAACAGACAGTGTTGTGCTCTGCCACAATCACCCCAACGGTGTGCCGCTGCCCTCCCGGGAGGATATCGCCGCCACCGAAAACCTTGTGCGGGCACTGGGACTGGTCAAGGTGCACCTGCGCGACCATGTCATTCTGGCGGAAAATGAATATTTTTCCATGCGGGAAGAGAACCGCCTGCCCTTCTATGATTTCCAGACCGGCACCATGCTGCGCCCCTATGGGAAGGAACGGTAACGTTGAATCGTATATGCTGGCATGTCGGCGGTTGGATCGTGAAAGCCGTCACTCTTCTGTTTTTGGGAGAGGTGACACGCAGCGATGGCGGAAGGGAAAACGCCAGTGCTGACGGCTGTATCCGTTCTCATCTATGCCCGGGGGAACTTCCTAAATTGCTTTTTACACCCATAGGGAAGAGAATGATTTACATTATAAAATATTTGTGGTATAATCGCTCTTGAAGAAACAACTAATTGTGGTTTGAGAAGGAGGGCTTTTTGTGGCAGAGGAAAAATTCCATCTGGTGTCGCCCTACGCCCCCACGGGCGACCAGCCGCAGGCCATCGCCCAGCTGGTAGAGGGGGTAGAGCGGGGCGACCGCTGCCAGACCCTGCTGGGCGTCACCGGCAGCGGCAAGACCTTTACCATGGCGAATGTCATCGCTCAGTGCAACCGTCCCACGCTGGTGCTGGCCCACAACAAGACACTGGCGGCACAGCTCTGCACCGAGTTCCGCTCGTTTTTTCCGGATAATGCTGTGGAGTATTTTGTTTCCTACTACGACTACTACCAGCCGGAAGCCTATATTCCAAGCACGGATACCTATATCGAAAAAGACAGCGCCATCAACGACGAAATCGACCGCCTGCGCCACTCGGCCACGGCGGCGCTTTCGGAGCGGCGGGATGTCATCATCGTGGCGTCGGTGTCCTGCATCTATTCTCTGGGCGACCCTATCGATTACCGTAGCATGGTCATCAGCCTGCGCCCGGGAATGCAGATGGAGCGGGACGAGCTTTGCAAGAAACTCGTCACCCTGCAATATGAGCGGAACGACGTTAATTTCATCCGAAATAAGTTTCGTGTTCACGGCGACATCGTGGATATCTATCTGGCCTATATGAGCGACCTTGCCATCCGGGTGGAATTTTTCGGGGATGAGATCGACCGAATCACTGAGTTCAACCCGGTCACCGGGGCAAAGCAGAATGTGGTCAAGCACGTTGCCATCTTCCCGGCCAGCCACTATATCGTCAGTGCAGAGAAAAAAGCCGCCGCTATCGAGAAGATACGGGCCGAGTGCGACCAGCAGGTGAAGCAGTTCACCGCAGAAGGCAAGCTCATCGAGGCTCAGCGCATCCAGCAGCGCACCAACTACGACATTGAGATGCTCAACGAGGTGGGCGTCTGCAAGGGCATCGAAAACTATTCAGCCGTCCTGTCGGGCCGCGCACCGGGCAGTATGCCAACGACTCTGCTGGACTATTTCCCGGATGATTTCCTGCTCTTTGTGGATGAGAGCCATGTCACCCTGCCGCAGGTACGTGCCATGTACGGCGGAGACTATGCCCGCAAGAAAACGCTGGTGGAGTACGGTTTCCGCCTGCCGTCGGCCTTTGACAACCGCCCCCTCAAGTTTGAAGAGGTGGAGTCCAAACTCAATCAGATGATATTCGTCTCGGCAACCCCCGGCGAATACGAGCGGAAGAACAGCACGCAGGTGGCCCAGCAGGTCATCCGCCCCACCGGTTTGCTGGACCCGGTCATCTCGGTGCGCCCGGTGGAGGGCCAGGTAACGGACCTGCTGGGTGAGATCAATGCCCGCATCGAGCGTCACGAGCGGGTTCTCGTCACCACTCTGACCAAGAAAATGGCCGAGGACCTGACGGATTACTTCACGGAGCAGGGCATCAAGGTCAAGTATATGCACCACGAGGTGGATACCTTCGAGCGGATGGAGATCATCAAAGACCTCCGCCTCGGCACCATCGACGTGGTGGTGGGCATCAACCT
>DCCL01000143.1:214-4656 GCA_002313795.1 Faecalibacterium prausnitzii | reverse complement strand
CCTGCGCGGCGGGAAACGCCTGCGGTATTGCGGCAGAGCACCTCATAGACGCCGCTGCCCACCGTACCAAAGCCCAAAATTGCGATTTTTGCCATGATAACAGCCCTCGTTCCTATTTCAAATCAACAAATCAAAATGTACTTACAGATTGTACCCGCAGTGCACGCCCACGACCATCCGCTGACGGGAAAGCTTCTCCGTCAGCTCCTCGGGGGTCATCTGCATGGTGTCGGTGCGGATGGTGACAGCCACCAGCGCGGCACCATTCTCCGGGGTAGACTGGTTGATGGTCACGATGCTGGCCCCGGCGGCACTGATGCCGGCCAGAAGGCTCTGCAGTGCACCTGTCTCGTCCCGCAGGGTCGCCATCACGGTGATGACCTCACGGCCATTCTCCGAGTCGAAGATGCAGTCCTTATATTTATAGAATGCACTGCGGGAAAGATCCACGCTGCGGGTCGCAGCCGAGATGCTGCGGGCCTCGCCGCTGGCCAGAAGCTCCTTGGCGCGGACCACCTTGAGGAAGACTTCCGGCAGCACCTGTGCGTCCACCAGATAAAAACGGCGTTCCAACTTGTTCACCTCACAAACACAAGTGTTCTTGCAGAAAATATAATAGCATCCGACTCCCCGCATTGCAAGAGGTCGGATGCTATTTTGTCAGATTATCCAGTTTTGAGCCGTGAAGTGCCCTTTCAGCGCACCGGAATTGCAACCGGATGGCCGCAAAAGTATGATTTTAGTCGGTGTCCGTGGTATCTGTCGGCTCCGGAATGACAGGTGCGCTGGGCGCTGCTGCCTGGCTGGCCGATTGACTTGCTGCCTGCGCGTGCGAATAGTTGCAGGTATCGGGCAGGTCATCAGCGCGGTAATAGCCCACGGCGGTGCTGGGGCAGGAACCGCTGGCCAGCAGGCCGCTCTGGGTGCAGTAGCGGCGCTCCACAACGCCGTCGGAGGTCGGGAATGCCTTATAGGGCAGGTCTGCTTGTACCTGTTCCATCAGGGCCTTCCATGCCGTGACGCAGGTGCGGGTCTTGGCCTGCTGCTTGCCCAGCGTCTTGGTCATGTCGTAAGGCGCATCGTAGCCCCACCATACGGCCGTGACATAGTAGGGCGTACCGCCCACGAACCACAGGTCCTTCTCGTCGCTGGCCGTACCGGTCTTACCAAAGGACTCCATGCCGTTGGAGTTGGGGTAGCGGCCGCTGGCCGTACCAACGTTGGAGTAGAGGACATTCTTCAGGAGGCGGTTCATGACATAAGCCGTCTGAGGCGTCAGGGCCTGATAGCTGGTGTCATTGCTCTCCATATAGATGTTGCCCTCCCGGTCCAGCACGCGGGTATAGAGGTGCGGCGTGGTATAGCCGCCATCGTAGAAGATCTGGAATGCAGCCGCCAGCGCCATCGGGGTGACGCCGTGGGTCTGGCTGCCCATGACCATCTGCGCAAGGCCCACGTCATTCACGGGATCCAGCGTGTTGAGCTGCAGCGTATTATAGACGAAGTTGAAGATATTGCTTGCACCCACAAGGTCGCCCACCCGGATGGCGATCGTGTTCAGGGAGCGGGCCAGACCGTTCCACAGAGGAACATCCGAGTTATCGCCGTAGTTGCCGCCATAGTTGCGGGGCCAGCTGCGCCATGCGTTGGGATAAGCCTTCAGCTGCTGGTCGGTCAGGCCCATCAGGCCGTTCTTCCGGCAGTAGTCCTCATCCCGGATGACCATATCCTGTTTGAGGTAGAGGGGCGAGTTGTTGAGCATGGTGGACCAGTTGACCAGACCATACTCGATGCCCAGAGCGTAAGCGCCGATGGGCTTGATGGTCGAACCGGTCTGCCGGGTGACGTTGTAGGCGCGGTTCAGGGCGAGACTCTTGGTCTTCTGGCCCAGACCGCCCACCATAGCCAGCACATTGCCGTCGTAGTCCAGCGTGACCATAGCAGCCTGGGTGCGGACATTGCGGTAGTAGTAGACCGTACCGTCATCGCCGGTGCGGGTCTTGGGGGTGCCGTCGGCGTTCATGACCTGCACATCATCATCGGAGATGCTGGTCACTTCTTCCTCATGCCAGCCGGCCGGGAAGTAAGCGTCGTCGGTGTTGAGCATCAGGTTCTCCATTGCGGACTGGATCTTGGGGTTGACCGTCGCCTCAATGGTGTAACCGCCGGTGTAGAGCATATTCTGAGCGGTAGACTCGTCCACGCCCTCTTTGGCCATGATATCCTTCACCACTTCGTTGAACAGGGCATCGGTGAAGTAGGAGGTGGTAGAGCTTGCCTTTTTGCTGTCATCCTCTTCCGCCAGCACGAGGGGCTGCGCTGCCGCGTTGCGGTAGTCATCCTCCGAGATAACGCCCTGCTGCCACATGTTATAGAGCAGGAAGTTGCGGCGGTTGATGAGGTTCTCAGGGTTGGTATAGGGGTTATAGTTGGTGGGGTTCTTGGTAATGGAAGCGATGGTGGCGCACTCCCAGAGAGTCAGCTGACTGACGTCCTTGTTGAAATACTCATTGGCCGCAGTCTGGACGCCCTGGATGGTGCCCGTGAAGCTGATGGTGTTGAGATACGCTTCCAGAATGGTCTCTTTCGAGTAGCTGCGGCTCAGGATGAGAGCGCGGTAAATTTCGCGCAGTTTGCGCAGTGCACCCTCGATACCGCTGGCGCTCTTATCAGAGGTCAGGTTCTTGATGAGCTGCTGTTCCAGCGTCGAAGCGCCCTGCTTGGAGCCGTAGATGGGCAGGATATACTCGTTGATCATTGCGCCGATGGTACGCTTGAAGTTGACACCCGGCTCACTGTAGAAATCCTTATCCTCCGTGCAGATGAATGCATACTGTAGGTTGGTGGGGATCTGCTCCAGGTCGGCCCAGACACGGTGGCTGTTGGAAGAGCGCAGGGTCGCATACTCCACCTGCGCACCGGTATCGGGGTCTGTGGCCACCACAAGGCTGGACTGGCTCAGCTCGATGTTGTCCAGATCCAGCAGATCACCGTCACTGGCTGTGGCCTGCACCACGTAGTAGACCACGCCCACTGCCAGCAGACTGCAGGCCATGATGCCCAGACAGAGGACTGTTGCCAGAGTGCGACCGAAGAACTTCAGCACGGGGCTGCCACTCCTTTCTTCCGGCTCATCCGGCTCGCGGAGCGATCTTCCCCCGCGGGGTGCCGCGCTGCGCTTCCGTTCCGGCTCATAGCGCTGTTCCCGGATTGCGCCTTCGCTGTGGAGCCTTCGTCTGTCATTGTTATTGTTTGAGATAAGGATCGCCTCCCATCACAGTTTTCACTCGAAACGCCGCCGGGCCGTCTGCTCCGGCAGGCTGCTATTCGTGAACACCGCTGCAGGCCCATGCTGCCCACAGCCATAATAATACATTATAGCTCCCTCCGCCCTGCTGCGCAAGGGGCAATTCGACCGGATACGATGTTAGTATAGCACATCTGCCCTCCCAAAGTACAGCACCCGGGTGTGAAAATTCTGCATTTCTGTCTGAGCAGGCGCTTTTTTGCGCATACTACCGTCCGAAACGATATTTTCCTGAAAGGAGCTGCCGCCCATGCGCAAGGTCTGGCTCTGCGTTTTCTACGCACTGTGTGTTTTTACCATCGTGTTCAGTCTGTTCTGGATGGCACTGCCCCGGCTCCCCTTCCCTGCCGACTCCGGCAGAGAGAGTCCCGTTCCAGAGTCAGGTCTTGCTGCGCAGGGCCGGGCAGACCAGCAGAGCACCGATTTTTATCTTCGCGACGAGGGAGGCCGGGTGGTGGTCTATACCTGTTCGGACAACGGTCTGCCGGAAAAGCGGCTCCTGCGCACCGGCATCTACGTCAATCTCCTGCCCGAGGCTGACGCACTCCGGCTCAAGCAGGGAGTCTATGTCACCGGCGAGACTGCGCTGCGGGCGCTTCTGGAAGACCTGGGCGGATAGCCGATAGCCGCCCTGCAAAAAAGCCTGACAGCCTGCCGGGGTTCCCGCAGAGGGAACCGGCTGTGCCTGTCAGGCTTTCTGTTTTTCGATTATGCTTCCATCTTTTCCAGCGGCACAAGATATTCCTTGCGGCACTGCTCGTAGTTGAGCTGGTACTCCTTGGTGGGGTTGTGGTGCATCATGCTCTTGAGGGTATGAGAATCGTAATCCTCGCCTGCTTCCATGCCCACCAGACGGGCGGCGATATTGGAGCAGTGGTCCGAGATGCGCTCTGCATTGTTCAGCACATCCAGGAACACGACACCGGTATCGATGGAGCAGATGCCGTCCTTCAGGCGCTTGATGTGCTGGTCGCGCAACTTTTCCACCAGAATATCGATGATCTCTTCCAGTGGTTCCACCTGACGTGCCGCCTGACCGTCGTCGGCCTCGAAGGCGTCCACCGTCAGGGTCAGGATCTTTTCCAGAGCATCGTCCAGAATTTTCAACTCATTGCGGGCCATCTCGCTGAAGGTG
>DCCL01000143.1:0-184 GCA_002313795.1 Faecalibacterium prausnitzii | reverse complement strand
CGCTGAAGGTGACCTCTTTATCAGCCAGTTCCTGCGCCTTTTCCATGATGTTCACGGCGTAGTCGCCGATGCGCTCGTACTCAGTGACGAAGTTGAGCAGTTCCGTCACCTCATGGCTCTCTTCATCGCCCAGTTCCTGATCTGTCATTTTAATAAGGTAGTTGGAGATCTCCACCTCCATGCG
>DCCL01000151.1:203-6453 GCA_002313795.1 Faecalibacterium prausnitzii | reverse complement strand
CGATGTTGGGGCAGCGGCCAGCAGGATGCGAGCCACAACCCGACCTCACTTGCGAAGGAAATTACCGGTGGGCCGACCAGGATGCTGACACGAATCTCACCCGCAGGTGATCGTAACAACAGTGCCCTTCTGGACACTGGAACCCGCTGCTTCGCTCTGAGTCTGCACTGTACCGGCTGTTCCGCCCTCGACGCGGCAGTTCAGCCCGGCGGCAGTGAGCATCTGCCGGGCAAAATCGGCACTCTTGCCGGTGACATCCGGCACCTCGGTGTGGCTGCCGGAGTAGGTATCGGTATAAAGATAAATGGTCGTGCCGCTGGCAACATTGGCCCCGGCGTGGGGATACTGATAGGTGACGACGGCGGCGGTCTGGTCGCTCTCGCTCTCCACCAGCTGATGTTTCAGGCCCTTGTTGTTCAGGGCCACCTGTGCGCTGCTCCACTCCTTGCCCACAAGGTTCGGCACCTTGATGGTGCTCTGGCTGCGGTCGATGCCATCGGTGGCGATGCCCAGATAGGGCGCAATTTCACTGATGATATTGCCGACCACAGGCGCCGCCAGAATGGAGGAATAGTCGGTGCGGGCGTTGTTGGGGTCATCCAGCATGACGTAGACCAGGATCTCCGGGTCATTGGCAGGCAGGACAGCCGCAAAGGATGCGACTTTCTTATAGTCGCCGTCGGCGCGGCGCTGCATGTTCAGCTGTTCGGACGTACCGGACTTGCCGCCGATGCGGTAGCCTGCCACATAGGCGTTGGAGCCGCCGCCGGTGGTACTGCCGTCGCCCACCTCGTATTCCATGATCTGACGGATGGTCTCGCTGGCTTCCTCGCTGATGACCTGTCGGCGGACGTTGGCTCCCACTTCTTCCACCACGTTGCCGTTCTGGTCGGTGATCTTATCCACCACATGGGGGGTGACGAGATAGCCGCCGTTGACGGCTGCAGAGATGGCGGTGCACATCTGCAGCGGGGTGACGGCCATTGCCTGACCGAAAGCAGAAGACGAAAGCTCGACCTCGCCCAGCTGGCTCTTGGTGTAGTATTTCATCATGCCGGTCTCATTGGGCAGGTCTACGCCGGTGCGCTCGGTGAAGCCGAAGGCATCAAAATAATCGTAGAAGAGGCTTGCGCCCACCCGCTGGCCCAGCTGGATAAAGTAGATGTTGCAGCTGTTCCGGAGGGCCTGCGCCAGATTCTGGGTGCCATGGGCTTTCTTGCCGGCGCAGTGGTAGGTCTCTTTTGCCACGCCGTAGGCACCGGAGCAGTTGAAGGTGGTGTTATAAGTCGCCTTGCCGGAGTCCACACCCATGGCCGCAGTGATGACCTTGAAGACGCTTCCGGGGTAGTACAGTTCAGTGATGGCCTTGTTTTTCCACTGGATATCGCGGTAAGTGCCGGTGTAATCCGGGTCAGGGTCAGGAATTTTGTTGCCGTTCTCATCTTTCAGGAACTGCTTCGGGTCATTGGGGTCTTTAAGGTAGAGCGTATAAATTTCCGGCTCTGCCTGCACCTGCTCCGAGAGGTAATTGAGGTTGGCGCTGAAATCCAGAGGGTTATTGGGGTCGAAATCCGGCTTGGATGCCATGGCAAGGATGGCACCGGTCTTGACGTTCATCACAATGGCACAGCCGCGGTTCTCGACATTGTTGGCATAGACGGCTTCGTTGAGGTAGCGTTCCACTACCTCCTGCACATTGACATCCAGCGACAGCACCAGATTGGAGCCGTCTTTGGCGGCGTAGGTGGTAGCGTTATTGTCTGCAATGGCGTTGCCGTAGGCGTTGCGGATGGTGATGGTGCGGCCATTCACGCCTGCAAGGGTGGAGTCGTAGGATTTTTCCAGACCATAAAAGCCCTGTCCCTCGCCATCGCAGAAGCCCAGCACCGACGCGGCGAATGCGCCATAGGGGTAATCCCGCTGGAAGCTCTTGGAGGAAGAGACCGACACACGGCCCTTCCGGATGACGGTGCCATCCTCCAGCGTCTTCTTTTTGGCGTGTTCTTTGTTGTAGCTGCTGACGTACTTCTCAATGGAGAGCTTGGCCGCGTTGTTGACTTTGGTGGCGAGCACCTGATAGGACGAATCATTCTTGGCCAGTGCATCATGCACCGTCTGATACTGGGCCTGATACTCCGCCGAAGAGGTGTCCACACTGTCCAGATTCTCGCCGTCGCCAGAGAGGAGCCGCAGAGTCAGCTGACGGCTCACCTCGGCCAGAGTGCTTTCATCCACCGTCTTGATGACGTCGTCGGTATCCTCCGACGTCTGGCTGGTGAAAAGAGCCGTACTGTAACTGGGGTCGGCCCAGATGGTCCACACCACGCTGGTGGAGGCCAGCGTGATGCCGGAGGCGTCGTAGATCTCACCGCGGGTGGCCTGGATGGTGCTGTCCAGCAGCTGCTGCTGTGCCGCATACTGGCGGAAGGTCGTGCCCTCCTTGATCTGGATGTCATACAGGCTCTTGATGACGATAAGCGCCGCCACGCCTACAAAAAATACCGCCGCGCCGTAGCTGAAATGCCGCAGCCGCGCACTGAGGCGCTCGTGCGGGTCGCTGCGGCGGAGGCGGTAGTAGATATTCTTGTGCTTGTTTTTGGGAGGTTTGTATTGCATCGGTATTCTCCATGCAGAAATCAGAAAAGCGTGCGCTGCCGCACGCTTTTCCATCTGTCTCTTATTTTGCCCGGTTGACGGATGCCAGAATGGTCATGGCACCATCGTGCAGGAAATCCGTCCACTGATGAACAGCAGACTCCTTGCGCACCAGTACGCTCTCGCTGTCCAGCCGGATATAGGTGATCTGGCTCTGATCCATCTTCATCAGGCCCAGACGTCCGGCCACCTCTTCCACGCTGGTGATGTTCGTCTTGCTGTTGAGGACGCTGTTGTAATAAGTATACTGGCTCTGTTCGCTCACCAGCTGGGCCTTGGCCTTCTGGATCTGGTCGTTGACCTCCACCAGCTGAGCCTCGCTCCACAGCAGGCTGACGGCAAAGCCGACCAGCAGTGCCATCGAGATCAGCTGCAATGCATACCGCGTGACGGCCTGCCGGGTAGTAAGGCGGCGTTTGCCGCCCTTTTCTACCCGAAGGGGTACTTTGCGCTGCGTCTGAGGCGCCTTTCTGCGGCGCACCCCAGACGCATCATAAGCTGGCTGACCCATAGTTGATCTCCTCCTCATACACTGAGCGACCGCTTATCCGCTCAGATTTTTTCCAGAACTCGCAGGTGGGCGGAGCGGCTGCGCCGGTTCTCCTCCAGCTCCTGCTGATCGGCCTCAATGGGCTTCCGGGTAATGAGTTTTGCTTTCGCCTTGCCGCCGCACACGCAGACCGGAAACTCCGGCGGGCAGGTGCAGGCCGTGGACCAGCGGCGGAATTTGTTCTTCACCAGCCGGTCTTCCAGCGAATGGAAGGTGATCACACACAGCCTTCCACCCGGAGCAAGATGGTCGAAGATGGTATCCAGTCCCTCTTCCAGTGCATCCAGTTCATGGTTGACCGCGATGCGCAGCGCCTGGAACGTGCGCCGCGAGGGGTTTTTATTTTTGCGCCGCTCTGCGGGCGGCACGGCACCGGCCACGATATCGGCCAGTTGCAAGGTCGTCTCAATGGGGGCTTTTTCTCTCGCCTCCACGATATGTCCGGCGATCTGCCAGGCGTAAGGCTCCTCGCCGTAATCCTTGAGGATGCGGGAAATTTCTTCCCGGCTGAGAGTATTCACCAGATCTGCTGCGGTCTCTCCCTGCTGACTCATCCGCATATCCAGCGGAGCGTCTGCGCGGTAGGAGAAGCCCCGGGCTGCATCGTCCAGCTGATGGCTGGAAACGCCCAGGTCGAGCAGTGCACCGTTGATCTTCTCGATGCCAAGGCTCTCAAGGGCCTGTCCCGCATAGCGGAAGTTGATCTGCACCACCGTAGCCGGAAGCCCGGCCAGCCGTGCCCGTGCCGTCTGCACGGCGTCGGGGTCCTGGTCCAGCGAGATGAGCCGGCCTCCCTTTGCGCCATCCAGCCGGAGGGCGATCTGCCGGGAATGTCCCGCGCCGCCTGCCGTACCGTCAAGATAAGTCCCTGCCGGGTCGATATTCAGCCCTTCGAGGCACTCGTTCAGAAGCACAGGGATATGCTCAAACGAGGCCGGGTCGAACTGTGTTTTGTTTTCTGCTTCTGTCATCGGGCCCAGCCTCCTTTCATTTCGTGTTCCGAGCCGTCCGATACAGCGGACGGATGACCGGGAGTTTGTCCTTATTTCATGTCCATTCCATACCTGACGATTCTATTTTATTGTAGCAAATCGTCGCACTGAATGCAAGTTTTTTCCTTCGCATTTTTCCTACAAAATGTTACAAAAAAATCCCCTGCGAGTCGTCATTTTCACTCGCAGGGGACCGGATTTCGGAAGAACAGCGCTCTGTTTCCGGGGCATTATGCGCCGCGGCGGGGCGGCTGGCGCAGGTTCGCACGGACGTTTTTCACCTGTGCGGCATTTTCTGCCATGGTTTCTTCGGTGGTCTTGAGCATATTGTCACAATAATCCGTCACGCTCTGGCGGAGAGCCTTGGCCTCATTCTGGGCCGCAGCAACGATCTCCGAAGCCCGCTGCTGGGCAGCGCGGACGATCTCGGCCTCACTCACAAGGATGCGGGCCCGCTCCTCGGCTTTTTTCACGATGGACTGGGCCTGTGCATTGGCCGAGTCGATGAGCTGGGCGCGGTCGCTGACGATGGACTGGGCCTGACGCAGCTCCACCGGGAGATTGGCCCGGATATCATCGAGGTAATCCCGGATCTGCTCCACGTCCACGATGCGCTTGCCGCCGGAGAGGGGCATACCGGTGCTCTCTTCCAGCATATCCTCAATGGTGTCCAAAAGCTCGTTGACGTTCATCACGCTTCTCCTTCTTCCTGTGCAGCGTCTGCCATGGGCTTCGTGTACTTCCACAGCAGCACCTTGCCGTACTTATACTGCTTTTTCAGCTGCAGGCCGCCCACCTCGGCGGGGAGGACGAGTTTCGTCTCGCTCTCGCAGATGACAATGCCGCCGGGGGCAACGCACTTGTCCACCACGGGGAGGATATTTTCCAGTGTACCATTGTGGAACGGAGGGTCCAGCAGAACGATGTCGAACTGCTCCCGGCAGGCCGAGAGGAAACGGGCTGCTTCGCCGACATTGACCCGGCTGCGGTCGAAGACGCCGCAGGTCTTGCAGTTCTTCATCACGATGTTGACGGCGTCCCGGTTCTCATCCAGAAAAACGCACCGGGCCGCGCCCCGGCTCAGGGCCTCGATGCCCAGCTGGCCGCTGCCAGCGTACAGGTCCAGCACACGGGCACCGGGCAGGTCGAACTGAACGATGCTGAACATCGCCTCCTTCACCTGGTCGAGGGTGGGGCGGGTAATATCTGTGCCGGGCAGAGCTTCCAGCCGTCTGCCGCGGGCTTCTCCTGCAATCACTCGCATGGTTTTGGCCTCCTTTGGATCTTTCCTGTGTCTTAGAAGCCGTTTTTATAAGCGGAGTGCGCCGGACGGCATGCAATGCTTATGAAAGCAGCTTCTTATGTAGCCTTATTATTATCGTCATACCGTAGCTCTTTGTCAAGGGCAAGCCGGGCGATTCGTTGCACTGTCTGCACAAATGTGCTAAAATCGTA
Source organism: Faecalibacterium prausnitzii (assembly GCA_002313795.1). Taxonomy (GTDB): domain Bacteria; phylum Bacillota; class Clostridia; order Oscillospirales; family Ruminococcaceae; genus Faecalibacterium; species Faecalibacterium prausnitzii_L. The sequence continues at coordinate 801 of DCCL01000151.1, read as the reverse complement.
TCAGAGCGCCGACACCAGAGGGCGCAAAAAGGAGAGTATCTGACATGAAAGTTCTGCTCATCAACGGCAGCCCCCACGAGAAGGGCTGCACCTACACTGCACTGTCCCTCATCGCCGGGGAACTGAACACCGCCGGCATCGAGACCGAGATCCTGAACGTGGGCACCAAGCCGGTAGGCGGCTGCATCGGCTGCGGCGGCTGTGCCGCAGGCAATGGCTGCGTCTTCGGCGGGGTGGTCAACGAGGCCATCGAGAAGGCCAAGACCGCCGACGCCTTCGTGTTCGGCACCCCTGTGCACTATGCCTCTGCTTCCGGCAACATGACCAGCTTCATGGACCGCCTCTCTTATGCAGGCGGAAAATATCTGGCCTATAAGCCTGCCGCCATCTGCTGCTCGGCCCGCCGCGCCGGCACCACCACGACCCTCGACCAGCTGGTGAAGTACCCTGAGTTCTTCCATATGCCGCTGGTGAGCGGCTCCTACTGGCCCATGGTCCACGGCTCCAATCCGGAGCAGGTGCTGCAGGACGCCGAGGGCTGCGCCGTGATGAAAGAGCTTGGTCGGAACATGGCATGGCTGCTCAAGTGCATCGAGGC
>DCCL01000151.1:0-143 GCA_002313795.1 Faecalibacterium prausnitzii | reverse complement strand
AACCCCCGCCGCCCCATGACCAATTTTATCCGCTGAGCACTGCAAAGGGCTTTCCCCGCCGGGAAAGCCCTTTTTCTTTCTGAATTTTTGTTCAGAAACCGATAAAATCCGATACAGATGCTTTTTTCGTTCATAAGTTTGTG
>DCCL01000239.1:4544-4990 GCA_002313795.1 Faecalibacterium prausnitzii | reverse complement strand
ACCCATCACCATGCCGAGCCGCTGGGGGCAAAGATGTTCGTGCAGGCCTACCCGGAGCTGGAACCCAAGTTCAGCCTGTACCCGGAAAAATTCCGTGCCCTCTGGCAGGATGCCATCAACGCCCAGAAAGCCACACCGACCATCTGGAACATCGGCTTCCGGGGACAAGGCGATAAACCCTTCTGGGAGGACGATTCGCAGTACGACACCCCGGAAAAGCGTGGGGCACTCATCTCTTCCCTCATCCGGGAGCAGTATGATCTGGTCAAGCAGAACGACCCGAACGCCATCTGCTGCACCAACCTCTACGGCGAGACCATGGAGCTTTACCAGCAAGGATGCCTTGACCTGCCCGAAGATGTCATCAAGATTTGGGCAGACAACGGCTATGGCAAAATGGTGAGCCGCCGCCAGGGAAACAGCAACCCCCGTGTGACCGCTCTGCC
>DCCL01000239.1:266-4389 GCA_002313795.1 Faecalibacterium prausnitzii | reverse complement strand
ATCAACTGTTCCAACGTCAAGCCCCACGCCTATCTGCTGGACTACATCGCCCAGCTCTGGCAGACCGGCGCGGCCGACCCGGAGGGCCATCGAATCGCCTACGCACAAGCCTATTATGGCAAGGCCAATGAACTGACCGTTGCAAAGTGCCTTGCCGGGTATGCCGACCATGCGATCGCCTACGGCGACCACCCGGATGACCACGCAGGCGACCAGTTCTATAATCATGTGCCCCGGATGCTGATCTCCCAGTTTCTTCGTGACCGCACTCAGCCCAGCGAGGACTTGCAGTGGCTGTGCGACCGCCCAGCGTTAAGTGGACAGGCGGCATGGTGCGGAGAAAAGTACCGGGAAGCAATGCAGAGCTACGAGCCGTATCTCCGTCAGTGCGAAGCCGCCGCGGCCACCATGACCGGCGCGGCACGAACGCTTTTTCAGGATACACTGTTGATGCAGGCTCAACTCTATGCGCTTTGGGCGCGGGGCGGTGCAGCAGTCTGTGCAGCACTGGAAGCCGGGTTTGTGGGCGATTGGAAACACTGTTTTTATCAGGCAGGTCGGGCTAAAAATGCCTACATCGCTGCAAACAATGCCATGCGCAGCCGTGAACACGGGAAATGGATTGACTTTTATGCCAACGAGTGTCAAACTGATGTTAAACAGTCGGCACAGGTCTGCGGTTATCTGATGAGCTTTGCCCGTACTCTCGGCGAAGGCCCGCATTACTACGAGTGGATGCGGGAGTTCGGCGACAGCGAACAGGACCGCCGCATCATGCTGATTCTGAACACCGACAACCACCCGGACGATGACACCCTCTGGCGGCTGATGGAGCAACTCTGGGGCGAGTAAGCAGAAAGAGGAGAGCGTATGTTCCGCCGTGCAAAACGAAAGTTTCTCGACCTGCCTTTGGCACAGAAATTTGTCAGCATCTTTGCGGTACTGACCCTGCTTAGTGGTGCGCTGATGATTGGCACACTGCATCTGGGCCTTTCGGTGTTTGAGGAAAAGTTCTACGAGAAATCATTGCAGGAGCTGGACTTCTTCGTACAGCGGGTGGACGATGACATTCAGGACATTGACACCCTGACCCGCAGCATTGTGGTGGATTCCAATATTCAAGATCAGCTGAACGCCCTTTCCAACGCAGACCCCGAAAAAGCCAACTATTATTATCTGCTCACAGCAGTACGCCCACTGCTGTTGGAAAAAATCTATCAGGACCGGCAGATCAGCAGTCTGCAATACACTGACCTCTATGGGCATACGCTGACCATTGGGCAGGATATGCCAGACCCCGGCGCATCCCGGCTGACCGCGTTGGAAATGGCCTTGAACACAACACCCGGCGGTTTTGCGATAATGGCTTCCAACAGCGCGGATTATCCGTATATCCTCTGTGGGCGGCGCATCCTGCGCAGTCAGGATATGAGCCTGAAAAAGCTGGGCACGATCGTGGTAGCCCTTGATGTAGGGAAACTTCTGGACAATGAGATCCACAGCCTGTCCAGTAAGCCATCGGAATTGTATCTGTACAATGGAAGTCGGCTGGTCTACCACAATGGCAGCGAAATGGTGGCTTTGCCTTCTGTAACAAGTGCGCAGGGATATCAGATCACCACGCTCAACGGGAAAAAGAGTTTTGTCTGCTGGCAAACAAGTTCGCTTACCGGCCTGCGGCTGTGCAGTGTGTTCGACTACCACAAAATCTACGGGCAGATCAATACGGCCCGCAACGCGCTGGTTTTTGGTGAGTGTGCCATTCTGGTGCTGTTTGCGTGGGTCCTGCTCCACATGGCGCGGCTTGTCACACGCCCCATCCACACTCTGAGCGAAGCTGTGCAGACCGTTGACCAGCAGGATGGCAACTTTGCTGCCGCCCGTGCCATGCTGCCAGCTGACCCGGCAGCAGATGAAATTGGCACCTTGACCCGCGAATTTGATTCCATGCTGGGCAAAATTGACACACTGATCCATGAAAATTACGAGAAGCAGATTCTTTTGCAGGAAACGCGCTACAAGATGCTGCAAGCACAAATCAACCCGCATTTTTTGTACAACACGCTGGGAACGCTGAACTGGCTCGTCAAGGCAGGCAACCGGGAAGATGCCTGCAAGATGATCGTCAGCCTGGGTGATATCCTGCGTGCCGCCCTCAGTCCGCGCCAGAACTCCACTGCCGCCGCCGATGTGCAGCTCGCAAACAGTTACATTGCGATCCAGCAGCTGCGCTACAAGAGCCGCGCCCACTTTACGCTGACCTCTTCCGGCGAGCTGGAACAGTGGTATCTGCCTCACTTTACCTTGCAGCCGCTGGTGGAAAACGCCATCCACTACGGCGTGGAGGACAGCGATGAAATCTGTGAAATCAACGTGACCGCACAGGCTGACAGTGACACCCTGACCCTCATCGTTCACAACACCGGTGCGCCCATTGCCCCGGAACGGCTGGCCGAGATCCGCACCTTTACCGCCAAACCGCAGGGCCACGGCATCGGCCTGAAAAACATCTACGAGCGGCTTTCCATGCTGTATGAGAGGTTCGTGTTCGACTTTGACAGCGATGAAACGGGAACGACTGTTAAAATCGTATTGAAACAGGAAAATTTACTCTCCCATCATAATACAGGAGGAGAAAAAACGTTATGAATGATGGAACAACTTCTAAGATTCACCCAGACACCCCTCTGTGTTACGCGCAAAGCGCGTGCGATACCATGATGCGCCGCTACGCCGCTGCCGACCTCCCGCCCAAAGGACACTTTCACTACCATCAGGGTGTGTTCCTCTCCGGCGTGTACAAGACTTACCAGCTCTGCGGAAACGAAGCCTATTTTTCTTATATGAAAGATTGGGTCGATTCGGTGTTCACCGCAGATGGCAAGATTAAAAATTTTTACAACCACGCCGATCTCGATGACATCCAGCTCGGCATCCTGCTGTTCCCGTTGCTGGAGAAAACCGGCAATGAAAAGTACCGCAAGTGCATTGAGTCGGTTGCCGCGCAGCTACCGGATGTTCCGCTGTGTAAGTGCGGTGGAATGTACCATAAGGTCGGTTTTACGGGGCAAATGTGGCTGGATGGTCTGTACATGGCAGGCCCTTTTGCCGCAGAATATGCTCGGAAGTTCAATCACACGGAGTGGCTGGACTTTATGATAAAAGAAATCTTCCTGATGCGCGACCATACCCGCATCCCGGAAACCGGACTGTGGCGGCACGCATGGGATGAAACCAAAACAGCAGACTGGTGCGATCCCGAAACGGGCCTTGCACCGGAATACTGGGGCCGCAGCCTTGGCTGGGTCCCAGTGGCTGTGATGGATGTTCTGGATCAGATGAAGCCGGAAGATGCGCACTATGATGAACTCCGTGCGCTGGTCAAAGATCTTCTGGCTGCACTGCTGAAATACCAGTCCGCGGATGGACGCTGGTACCAAGTGGTGGACAAGGCAGACCATCCGGGCAACTGGCCGGAAAATTCCTGCACCTGTTTGTTTGTCGCCGCACTCAGTAAAGCGGTGCGGCAAAAAATTCTTCCCGAAAGTGCACTGGATGCAGCGAAAAATGGCTACAACGGCGTCATCCGTTCGCTGAGCTGGGAAGGAAATGACTTGCTGATCGGCAATGTCTGCATCGGAACGGGTGTTGGCAGTTATGACTATTACTGCAGCCGTCCATGTTCCACCAACGACCTGCATGGCGTTGGCGCATTCCTATTGATGTGTACCGAACTGCAGGCGGCACTTGCATTGTAAAGCAGAAGTTTCTCAAGCTTAACCTTGTTTTTATCTTTCAGATGTCATACTTTTACTGCATTCCCTCAATAAAATTCACAATCCATCTTGACGTCCCCTGCGAACCATGATATTCTCTGTCACAAATCCCACGGAGCTTGTCGGGGGCAACGCCCCTCCATCTTGCTTCGCAAGACCGCTCTGCCGCTTAAAAGCCCCACTGGGGCTTTCATTGCTGCGCAAACGCGGACTTTGTGGATTGATTTCATCCACAAGATGTGGCAGTGTTCATTTTGAGCACTGCCTCACCGTGGATTATCCCTGAAAGATTTACCGCCCCGCAACACACTCGATTCATTTTGCCGCCTACTTCACCCGACAAAATC
>DCCL01000239.1:0-149 GCA_002313795.1 Faecalibacterium prausnitzii | reverse complement strand
TCATGAGCCGACCGAACGTGATATCGACTTCTCGTCAACGCCGCTGCACAAACAGGGGCAGGAACTTCGTTTCGGAGCAAACGGCGATTAACATACAATGAGCAGAATCCCTCTACTTATTTTTCGCGCCTTAACAATTCGGAAACATT
>DCCL01000216.1 GCA_002313795.1 Faecalibacterium prausnitzii | reverse complement strand
CCATTACGGAGCTGGATGATACGCGGCATATTCGCTTCCACGGCGGCCAGAGCTTCATCGAGGAAGTTCTGCTCGATCTGGATGACGCGGATGTCGGGTTCTTCTTCCTTGGAAACGCCGGAGATATAGAACGGCAGCTTCAGGCCTGTGTTCTGGCGAACGATTTCCTGATAGACCGCACCCTGAATGTCGTAGTTCCAGTAGCGGATGAAGTCAGTATAGCCATGATCTTTGACCCACTTCATCTCCGTCAGCGAAGATACCACCTTCAGGTCAACGATGGCCGTACCGGGCAAATAGCTGTCCATCTTGATCTTCCACTTGACACCGAAAAGCTCGCCGGTCATAATGACCTGCTTCTCGCCGGACAATGTAGACATGAAGAAGGGGTCACGTTCAATGCGGGCGATGACCTGCTCTGCCTTCTTATAAGTGGCCTTCAACTCACCTTTTGCCGTGAACAGTTCAGGATGTTCCTCTTTGAATTTTTCGAGCGTCCCTTCAACATAGCTATCGACATAGCTGCCAATAAGCATTGCGGTACTGGGCGATTTATGCCACTGCCCATCGAGTTCTTCCATGGCTTCAAATTCACAACCAGTACGTCCAAGGGTTCCTGCAAAGCTCTTGTACTGAGATACGCTCATATAATGGCGGTTCGCTTCACAGCTGTAATAATTTTCGCTGGTAAGAATAAATTCGTTACTCATCTTCCAATTCAAGCGCCTTTCTCGCTTCCCATTTTAATTCGACAATGCGTTTCCTGAGTTTTGAATAGCGAATGCCGGTGATTCTGCTCCATTCTTTCAGGGTATGAGATTCACCATTGGCAGAAACGATAATATTTCGAGTCGTATTCATCTGCTGTTCCCGAATCGAAATCCAGCGGCAGTTTTCAGGGCAGTAGTTACCATTTACATCAATTCGGTCGATGGAACACTGTTTTCCTCCGAGCTTTTCATCGTACCCATGGCTCAACGCCCATTCACGGAAATGAACATATCCATCCGGGCCAAGCCATTCGGGGCATACAATAATTCCGCGTCCTCCATAGCTTGAATACTCGCGGGAATTGATATTGTAGCAACGCTGGCGCATAGCGACCCAGACGTGGTAGAGCTTCGATTTGCTCTCATAATGAGTTCCATCGTTCCTGCGTTTTCTTTGACATCCGCAATTCGTTTTTGAGCCGTTTGTCAGTTTGTCGTTTCGGACAAATGCAGTCTTTCCGCAATCACACAGACACTCGAAATACACATGAGAATTAGTAGTTTCGTGGCGGCGCATGACAGTCAACATTCCGAAGCGTTTTCCTGATAAATCAATAAATTCCGGCATCTGTTTGGGTCATTCCTCCATAATATCGAGTTCTTCCAGCGTTTCGGCTTCAGGCGCGGGCTGGATTTCGTTCTTCGGTGCTTCGATGGCGGGCGGCGTGAACGGATTCTCGGCCTCAGCGACATCAGGCTGGTTGTCGCTGTACTGCTCAGTGCTGTCGGCCTCATACACCTTCTGGTCATCCTCGATGGCCTTCTGCATCTCAACGGACAGGATGCCCCACTTACTCAGCAGGAGCTTGATGACGGTTTTCTTCGCCATCGCGTCAAAATCAGTGGACCAGCGGCTCGACTGCTTGCCATCGTTAATGTCGTAGCGATACGACTGGCTGTATTTCTGCGCGTGGTTGTTGATTTCGGCCTTGCTCATGTACAGTTCCTTGGTGAAGCCGGAGCGGAGCCGGAACCATGCGTAGTAACCAATAATCTTGTCGGTCTTGCCATCGTTGCGGAACTTGCAGGTGGAGAAGTCATCCACGAACCGGCACTCGCCGGTGATGGGATTGTAGCTGACCAGCTCATCAGCATAGACCTCAGCGCAGTTCATCTTCTCATACTCGCCGCTGCGGATGGCGAGCTGGATGTAGCCCTTGTACATCATCTGGAACTGGGCGAGGCTCTGCTTCACCCACTGGCCGTTGATGCAGGTCTTTTTGTTGAACGTAACAATGGCACTGAAGCCGAGGTTGCTGTCGATGGGCAGATCGAACGAGGCGGCGACAAATGCGGCGGCCATGATCGAGTTCGGCTCAGACGCTTTAAGCTGCGGGGACGCGGCAACGACGTTCACGAGCGAGGCCATGAACTGACTGGACTTCTTACCGAGAATGTCGTTGAAGCGAGTCTTGATGTCATCTCGCGCTAGCATACCCTTGATGCTGGTAACGGTGGCAATCTGGTTATTTTTCGGTGCGGGCATTACGAACTCCTTTCTGTTTGATGGGTGTCGTGAATAGTCCAATGTCGAGAGGCTCCATTTTGGCAACAGCATCGTACAATTCTTCATCAGAACGGATACCGTATTCAATACGCAGGATTTCTCTCAGCTTATCGGCGTTCATTTGACTACCCCAATTCTTTTTCGCAGACGAGCCGAACCTCGTTCATTGCAAGGGCAATCTCGTCCACATCCTTCAAAATCTCAGCGAGTTCAGGCTTCTCACTGGAATCGACTTGCCCATCTGCGGCCACATCAACGATTCTGCGGCGCAGACTGTCGATTTTTGAGTCATCCAGCCCTTTCAGCACTTTCAGAGCAGCCATTGCGATGCTGCTGGTTTTTGTGCAGAACGGCATACACGCTCCAATCGGGCATTCGTGCTTGCAGTACCCGGTCTTCAGCTCCGGCTGATGATACAGGTCGGCCATTAGGACAACCTTGTCAACCGGGACGAATTTGGTGTTGCCATTTTCGTAATCAGCGAGGGTGGAAACGCTTACGCCGAGGAGTTCGGCGGCCTTTTCCCGGCTATAAAGCCTGTCATCGTATTCTGCGGCGGCTTTTCTAGCCTCAAAGTACACATTTCCGCTCGCTTTTGAGCAGTCTCTTCCCATTTTCTTTGGGTTCCTCCTGTGTTACGATGTAATCACTGATACGGACTGTCAGGGATGTTCAGAGCATCGCTGATGTTCTTGACAGCGGTTTCGGAGTAATTACGTCCGTTGACGATGCCGGAAGTGTACTCCTT
>DCCL01000078.1:5216-5433 GCA_002313795.1 Faecalibacterium prausnitzii | reverse complement strand
CGGTTCTGGAACGCCTTGGTCTTGAGGTGGGTCAGCAGATTTTCCATCGGCGGGAAAAGGAAGCCATCATAGGTGGCGCAGGCCAGCACGATTTTGCCGCAGCGGAACGCTTCGGCGACGGCGTAGGAGACGTCCGTGCGGGCCAGATCCATCTCCACCACATCGGCACCCTTGGCGCGAAGCTTCTCGGCCAGCGTATGAGCGGCGGCACGAGCAC
>DCCL01000078.1:0-5146 GCA_002313795.1 Faecalibacterium prausnitzii | reverse complement strand
GGAAGCACTTGCCACCAGCACTTTTTCGGGCTCCTCAGCCTTATAACTGGACCACATGTCATAGTAGTTCAGGTACTTGCTCAGGTCGCCGGTGAGGACGGGGCCGTGGAGGGGGCAGATGGTCTTGATGTCCAGAGCTGCGGCCTTCTTGAGTAGAGCCTGCACCTGCGGGCCGTACTTGCCCACGATGTTCAGGTAGTAGCGGCGTGCCTCGCTGGCCCAGTCGGCGTTCTCGTCATACTTTGCCACGGCACCAAAGCGGCCAAAGGCATCAGCAGAGAAAAGCACTTTCTCACTGGACTCGTAGCTGACCATGACCTCGGGCCAGTGCACCATGGGGGCAAAGACGAAGGTCAGGGTGTGCGCGCCCAGAGACAGGTTCTCGCCGTCCTTCACCACCACGCGGCGCTCCTTTGCGATGGCGTCCGGGCCGAAGAACTGCTCCATATACTGGAAGGTCTTGGCGTTGCCCACCACCTTCATCTCCGGATAGCGGGCCGCAAGGCGGGCCACATTGGCACCATGGTCAGGCTCCATGTGGTGGACCACCAGATAGTCCGGCTGGGTGCCTGCCAGTGCTTCGGTCAGGTTTGCCAGCCACTCGTCGGTAGCGCGCTCATCCACGGTATCGAGGATGGCGGTCTTCTCGTCCCGGATGACATAGGAGTTATAACTGACACCGGTGGGAACCGGGTACTGGCTCTCAAACAGGTCGATGGTGGTATCGTCCACGCCTATGCCAAGAATGGCACTGCTGATATTCTTCACGCTCATATCCACATTTCCTCTCTATCGTTTTTATTTGATTCAGGTCTATTTTCATGTGCCGCATCCGCGGCAGTTAGTTTTAGGAATCGTTCTTAGTATAGCACAGTCTGCGGCCTTCGTCAACCATTTATCAGGCTGTGGCTCTGCTGCGGCAGGCTATATGATGCAATTTAAAAATAACATCTTATCTACGTCACAAATCCACCGTGTGCCAACCTGATACGCCGTCCCTGTCCGATACACTTCCAACTGTATCAGCACATCCGAACTGTATCCACTTGATGCAATTCATTTTTCATCGATCCATCATCAGGAGTTTTGCTGTGTATCCGATACCGTGCCGGTCTCAGAGAGTGCTTTCGGCAGCTCGTTCATGTCGTCTATCTCGAGCAGGGCGCTGGCGCTGGCATCATCCAGACTCTGGACGCTGCGCAGCTTCCGGCTGATGGCCCGGCTGCGGACACCAATGAGCTGGTCCAGTTCCTCGTCGGTCTGGCGGAGACGCTGCTGCATCTTGGCCAGACCCTGCCCGAACTTGTCAAACTCGGTCTTGACCGCTCCCAGCAGCTGCCACACCTCGCCGGAGCGCTTCTGGATGGCGAGGGTCTTGAAGCCCATCTGCAAACTGTTCAGCAGGGCCGCCATGGTGCTGGGGCCTGCCACGTTGACCTGATAATCCCGCTGCAGCACTTCCAGCAGACCGGCGTTCACCACCTCGGCATACAGGCCCTCAAAGGGCAGGAAGAGGATGCCGAAGGCCGTGGTATAAGGCGGCTCCACATATTTTTCCCGGATGTCCTTTGCCTCGCTGCGGAGCACCAGTTCCAGTGCATGGCGGGCGTTCTCCACGGCCTGCGCGTCACCGGCGGCATAGGCGTCCTGCAGATGGGCGTAGGTGTCGCCGGGGAACTTGGAGTCCACCGGGAGCCAGACACTGCCGCCGTCGGCACCCGGCATCTTGATGGCATATTCCACCCGCTGGGTACTGTTCGGGATGGTCGCCACATTGGTGTCGTACTGCTCCGGGGCCAGGATCTCTTCCAGGATGGCCCCCAGCTGGATCTCGCCCAGGATGCCGCGGGTCTTGACGCCCGAGAGCACCTGTTTCAGACTGCCCACATCGGCGGCGAGATTCTGCATCTCGCCCAGGCCCTTATACACCTGTTCCAGCTGCTGGTTCACAGCCTTGAAGCTCTCCGTCACCCGCTTCTGCAGAGCGTCCTGTAACTGCTCATCCACCGTGTGGCGTATCTCGTCCAGCTTGCGGGCGTTCTCGGCCTGCAGCGAGGTCATGCTGTCGCTCATGGTGCGGCGGAGCTGTTCCATCTGCTGCTTGTTGGCCTGTTCCAGGCTCTGCAGACGGCGTTCCAGAATGCGCTGCTGGCTGTCCTGTCCCTGCGCAAGGGTCGAGCTCATCCCCTGCACTGCCGTTTGCAGCGTCTCACTGACGCTTCGGATGGCAGCGTAGTTCTGCTGGGCAACAGCGGTCTGTTTGGCGTCGAAGTCCTTCGCCTGCGCGGCCAGCTGTTGTTCCATCCACTCCTTGAGCTCTTCGTAGTCCTGCTCTGTGCCCGAGGGCCTGTTGCTGCGGAAAAGCAGCAGCGCCAGCATCAGGCAGATGGCGACCAGAAGAACGGTGTACAGCATTGCGAGAAATTCCATTTATTCAACTTCCTTAAACTTCAAAACTTCTTTGGTGGTCTCGGTCTGGTCGCCGTAAAGGCCCACGCCGTCGGCTTCCATCTCGCCGCTCTGGTTGTCGTAGGGGTCGCTGCGGAACCCGGTCATGGGCGGGTCGAAGGATGCCTCAAATTCGCGGTTCGCCACCATGCGGCCGATATCCAGACTGCCGAAGTAGTGACGGCGGAGCACCTCATCGCCCCGGCGGGCCATGGAGGCACCGTAGGAGCAGTCAGCATACATCCAGCCCTTGGGGGCCACATAGAACATGGCCCAGTCGTGGCAGCCGGCCTCGGTGGGCTCCACCGCAAAGCCGCTCTGCCAGCGGGCCGGGATGCCTGCGATGCGGCAGAGGGTGATAAAGGTCAGCGCCATGATGCCGCAGTCGCCCCGGCGGCTCCGGGCGCAATTCTCCGCCAGCGCCTCATGGACGAAATAGGAGGGCTGATAGTGATACCGGACGTTGAGGGTGACATAATCGTAGATGCGCTTTGCCTTTTCCGCCGGGCTGGTGACGCCCTCGGTCAGCTGCGCGGCCAGTGCCCGCAGGTAGGGGGTAAAGAGGATATGGGGCGCTTCCTCGCCGGTATAGAAATCGGGCTGCTCCGCGTCCGGCTCAAAAGAGAGCGGTTCGGCATAGACTGCCGTGGTACGGTAGCTGTAGGTGGTACCAAAGGTGCGGTTCTCGGTGAGGTCAGCTTCCCAGTACACGGTGCGCTGGGCGGCATCCTCGGGGGCAATGACCGTGGGCTTTTCGGTGAAGCTGTCCAGCGTGACATCGCTCTGGGCCGGGCAGGCAGCGGGCAGGGCCAGCCAGGCCCGGACGTGGACGGCGTCTCTGCCCTCGGCCTTTGCCTTCTTCAGGGCAGCGGCAAAGGCCTCGCCCGACATCCGGATGCTGGTGCGGAGGGTGATGTCAGCGCTGGCGCTCCCCTTCTCTGCCATCTTCTCATGGAAGCGGTGTCGCTCTTCGTTCTTGTTGGAAGGGGCGTCCGGCTCCTTCTTGCGGGCGGCGAGGTCGGCATGGGTGGCCAGCAGCGTCTCCGCAAAGCGGGCCTGATAGCGCTTTTTGCCCTCCACGAACCGCCAGTCAATGCGGCTCTCCCAGTCGAGGGCACGAAATTCCTCCACGGTGAAATCCTTCACCCGCTCCTGCATCCGGGCCACAGCCTGCGCCTCCGTCCAGCAGTATTCTGCAGGCAGGCGGCGCATGATCTCTTTCTGGACGGTCAGGGCATCCCGCAGGGCATCCACGCCGTGGGGCGTGGGGTTCTCAGGCTTCTCATAGCCCTCCGGCGCAGAAATGCCATTGGTCTCCGGGCTGTTCTGGGTCATCGTCCAGTCCTCGTCCAGCAGGTGGTCGATGCGGGCAATGGCCTCTTCGTAATAGCCTGCGGCCTTCAGCCGAGCAATGTCGTCCGGCAGGCCCACGCTCAGGCTGCGAATGGTATCGTTCATGTTTTTCATACGCTTTCCCTCTCTTTTCTATCAGGCAGCGGCTTCTGTGCCCTGCTCTGCTCCGTTCTTTGCGGCCACCTGTTCTTCCCAGAATGCAGCGGCGTCGGCCAGCCATCCCTCTGCATCGGTGCCTACGCCCGGGCCGATTTTATGAGGCGCATTTTTAAAGTAAATGCTCTTGTGAGGCACACCATTGGCGGCCAGTGCCTTTTCGATGCGTTTGCCCTGAGCAGGCATCCAGAGCTTGGCCAGCTCCTCGTCATTTTTGCCCTCCCAGTGATAGGTGGGCGGGAAATCGGCGGTGATGTACTTATCCATATCACGCTCAAAGTAGCGGGTGCCGTTGGCAAAGGGGTCGATGCGCAGAGCCCACACCGGTTTTATGTAAGAGAAACTGTTCACCGGGTAGCCCAGCAGCAGTGCGCCGGGTTTGGGCAGGCCGTATTTCTTCCAGCCCAGTTCGTCCGAACCAAAGAAGCCTGCGATCTGTCCGCCCGACGAATAGCCCACGATGGCGTAATCCTCCGGCGAGACCCCCAGCTCCTCTGCATGGGCTGTAATGTAAGCCACCGCATGGAAGATATCCTCAAGGGGCGCGTCATTCTCGGCATCTCTGCCGATGCGGTAACGGAGCACAAAGGCCGTATAACCCAGCTCGTTCATCGCCTCCGCCGTCGTCACGCCCTCGCGGAGCTCTGCACTGGTGTTCACGGCGTTGCCGCCCAGAATGAGGACATATTTCCCGCCCTTCGTGTTCCCCGGGAAATAATAAAGTTCCGCCTTGTTCCGGCTGGGCACAGCAGCGATTTCCTCTGCTGTGTAGATCTTATGGGTGATCTGCACTCCCGCGTTGTAATTCTCGATCAGGTGGTTCAGACCTTTGGCACACTCATCGGCGGTGTAGCTGTTGACGAACTCTTCCAGCGTGGTGTCCGCCCACTTTTCCCGTCGGCACTCGTTCTCCTGCTCCTGACTGTAGGTGTAGATGCCAGAGCCTATGATGCTGGGATTCGCGCGCAGCTCCCGCATGGTGGTCTGCGGGGTGATGTTGGCCTCACCCTTTGGCGCTTCTTCCGCCCGGGCCGGAATGGCAAGGGTACACACCAGAAGCATCGCCGCAGTGATTCGTTTCCAATCCATCTTCTCTTCTCCTTTTTCCGGGCAGGCATTTGCATTTTGCCGCAAAGAGGTCTATAATAAGGGCCTGTCCCGAATGGGTATTTTCTTTATTGTATCACAA
>DCCL01000126.1:2768-18311 GCA_002313795.1 Faecalibacterium prausnitzii | reverse complement strand
GCCCTTGAGCGGGCCTTGCATCCTGCTGGCCGCGGCCCCAACAGCTCCTCCCTGTATCCGCCGCAGGCGGCGGTCGTCGCTGTTGCAAGAAAGGGGCTGCCCGCCCCTTTCAGGCCCCAAAGAGGTAGTAGAAATCACAAAAAGCTAACGTTGCGCCGTTCGACGCTAACGCTTTCACGCTTTTTCGATTTCTACATTTTACGGCTTCGCCGAAAATTTCGTGCAATAGCAGAGTTTAAACTTGAACAAAAACGTCGGCAATGCTACAATAAACCCACACAAATCACCAGAAATCAGGAGAACACCATGCGACTCGATAAATATCTGGCCGAAACGGCCCAGTGCACCCGCAGCGAAGCTAAGGCCCTGCTGTCCAAAGGCCGTGTCACGGTCAATGGTGCCGTGTGCAAAAAGGGTGATACTCAGCTGAAAGATGCCGATGCCGTGGCTGTGGATGGCCGGTCTCTGCGCTATCAGCAGTTCGTTTATATCATGCTCAATAAGCCCGAGGGCGTGGTGAGCGCTTCCACCGACAAGCGGGACACCACGGTGGTGGATCTGGTAGGGAATGCCTATCCCCGGCGGGAGCTGTTCCCGGCCGGGCGGCTGGACAAAACCAGCACCGGTTTCGTGCTGCTGACGGACGACGGCGGCTTTGCCCATGACATCCTTGCCCCGAAGCGCCACGTCTCCAAGACCTACACCGTCACCCTCGACACGCCGCTCACCGAAGAGATGCGGCAGGGCTTTGCAAAGGGGGTCACGCTGGCAGACGGCACGGCCCTCTCGCCCGCGGAGGTGACGGCCCTGACGCCGGACGGCCTGACCGTGCAGGTGGTGCTCAAACAGGGCGTGTACCATCAGATCAAGCGGATGTTCGGCGTCTATGACGCCGGAGTCAACGCTCTGCACCGGGACGCCATCGGCGGCCTGAAGCTGGATGCCGGGCTCGCTCCGGGTCAGTGGAGAGAGCTTTCTGCCGAAGAAGTGGCGGAAATTACCACGGAGTGAGGGCCTGCTTTTCACGCCATATTCAAAAAAGTATCACATTTTGCCGGTAAAATGTTCATCAGAACCACGCAGAAAGGCGCTTTTTGGCCCCAAAACGGCCCCGAAAGATAAATTCAACAAGAAAGAAGAAAATTTTTTGTTGAAATCTGTTGCAAAAGTAAATTCTTTTGTGTAAAATATAAAATGTAATGCGGCGAAATTGTTAAAAATCACAATCCCGCCACCTGCGGTTTGCACAAGAGAGGAAAAGGGGTATCCATTTATGGCCAATAGAGTATTTCAGAGCGTGATCTACCAGATGAAAGACGCGATCGACCGCGTGGTCGGCGTGGTGGATGAGACCGGCGCTGTCATCTCCTGCTCGGAGCTGAATCTGATCGGCGAGGTGCGCGAGGGCTTTATGGCAGAGCGTCTGACGGCTGGCGACCGCTTCGTGCGGGATGGCTACACCTACCAGCAGTTCTCCAGCGCAAAGCATAACGATTATGCTGTTTTTGTGGAAGGCGCTGACGAGACTGCGGGCCAGTTCGCCGCTGTGCTGTCCATCAGCCTGCAGAGCATCAAGCAGTATCACGATGAGAAGTTCGACAAGTCCAATTTCATCAAGAACGTGGTGCTGGACAACATCCTGCCCGGCGACATCTACGCCAAGGCCCGCGAGCTCCACTTTGCCACTGATGTCTCCCGCGTGGTGTTCATCGTCCGCGTGACCAGCGGCGGCGACATCTCCGCTTACGACGTGGTGAGCAGCCTGTTCCCGGACAAGCAGAAGGATTTCGTCTTCAACATCAGCGAGACCGACACCGTCCTGGTCAAGGAGATCCGCAAGGGCATCGACCGCTCCGACATGGAGAAGCTGGCCGCCAGCATCGTGGATACCCTCTCCGGGGAGCACTACATCAAGGCCGTCGTGGGCATCGGCACCCCCATCGCCAACGTGAAGGATCTGGCTACCTCCTTCAAGGAAGCCCAGATCGCCATGGAAGTGAGCAAGGTGTTCGATACCGAGAAGCAGATCATCCGCTACGACAACCTGGGCATCGCACGTCTGATCTATCAGCTGCCCACCACCGTCTGCGAGATGTTCCTGCGCGAAGTGTTCAAGCAGGGCAGCATCGAGAGCCTGGATCAGGAGACTCTGTTCACCATCCAGCGCTTCTTCGAGAACAACTTGAACGTCTCCGAGACCAGCCGCGGCCTGTTCGTCCACCGCAACACGCTGGTGTACCGTCTGGAAAAGATCAAAAAGCTGACCGGTCTGGATCTGCGCGAGTTCGACGACGCTATCGTCTTCAAGGTAGCGCTCATGGTCAAGAAGTACCTGTCCAACAACCCGGCCAAATATTGATATTCGTCTCAGCCGCCCCGGCTGAAGGCGCTGGAACCGGCCGCTCGACCCCGATGCTGGCCGGTTCCTTTTGTCTATGGTGCTTCGAAAAAATAAAATTCAGGAGCAAGATTACCCATGATAGATTTTGAACACGTCTCCAAGATATACAAGCGGAGCGACAAACCCGCGCTGGAAGATATCGACCTCCATGTGGATGACGGTGAGTTCGTTTTTCTGGTAGGCCACTCCGGCGCAGGCAAATCCACCCTGCTCAAGCTCATCCTCCGGGAAGAGCTGCCCACAGAGGGCCGCGTCATGGTGGACGGCAAGGATGTTGCCCGGCTGCGCCGGGGCAAGGTGCCGTTCCTCCGCCGCCAGATGGGCATCATCTTTCAGGATTTCCGCCTCATCCCCAGCATGACGGTCTACGAGAACATCGCGTTTGCCATGCACGTCACCAATGTAAGCAGAAAGGACATCAAAGACCGCGTCGGCTATATGCTGGAGCTGGTGCATCTGGAAGATAAAGCGAAAGTTTACCCCGAGTTCCTCTCTGGCGGCGAGCAGCAGCGCGTGGCTGTGGCCCGCGCTCTGGCCCACAGCCCCCGGCTGGTCATTGCAGACGAGCCCACCGGCAACATCGACCCCGAGATGAGTCTTGAAATGATGGAGCTGCTGGAGCGGGTGAGTGAGATGGGCATCACGGTGCTGGTCGTCACCCACGAGCACGAGCTGGTGCGCCGGTTCAACCGCCGCGTCGTCACCCTGAAGCAGGGCCGCATCATCTCGGATGTCCCGGCAAGCTCCGGCGGCATCGCCGGGTTTGAGGAGGTGCACGCATGAAGCTCTCGACTTTCGGATTCCTGACCCGGCGCGGCGTGCGCAACCTCGGCAAGCACTGGGCCATGACCATTGCCTGCATCGCTTCCCTCGGCGTCTGTATGACCCTGAACATCTTCGCCAGTCTGGTGGAAGTCAATGTGGACAGTATGGTGAGCTACCTCGGCACCCAGAACGAGATGGTGGTCTACGTAGACCCTGAAGCGGACGACGCCACCATCCAGTCGGTGGGCAGCGCCCTCGGCAGTACGCCGGGCGTGAGCCATGTTCAGTATATGTCCAAAGAGGACGTGCTCAATCAGTATAAGGGCTATATGTCCGATTATGCCGCTCTGCTGGATGAATTTGAGAACGATAACCCCTTCAAGGCCAACTACAGGGTCTCCCTCTCTGACCTGAGTCAGATGGAGGCCATCAGCAAGAAATTTGAAAAGATAAAGGGCGTTTACAGCGTCACGGCCCCCATTGAGATGACCCAGACCTTCGTGCAGGTGCAGCGGGCTGTCACCCAGGGCGGCAGAGCCATTGTGCTGGTGCTGATGGTGGTGAGCATCATCACCGTGGGCAGCACCATCCGCCTCAGTGTCTTTGCACGCCGGCGCGAGATCGAGATCATGAAATATGTGGGCGCTACCAACGCCCTCGTCACCCTGCCCTTCGTCATCGAGGGCCTGACCATGGGCCTGATCTCTGGCGTTCTGGCAGCGGGTGTCACCATCGGTGGCTATGCCTATATCGTGCAGGCTTCCAGTACGCTGGGCGGTCTGTGGCAGATGCTCATGGGCACCGCACTGGTCCCGCTGGAAAATGTCTGGCCCACCATCCTGACCTACAGTCTGGCAGGCGGCGCACTGGTGGGTGGTCTGGGCAGCCTGTTCTCTATCCGCAAGCATCTGAATGTCTAAGGAGGGAGCACTGTGTTTTACCGCGATAAGCATTCCGCAGGCTTTGTCCTGCGCCATTCACCCCGCCATGCGAAGAAGGCCCCGAGTCATTCGCCCATGATGCGGGTGACCTGCGTCTTTCTGGCAGCGGCCTGCCTGGTGCTGAGCGTTACGGTCTACCCGGCCAGCGCCGCCACCAGCATGAGTTCCCTGCAGAATAAGCTGAACAAGCTCTCGCAGTCCATCCAGCAGCATAAGAATGAGCTGAACGACGCCAAAAAGAAGGAAGCGGCCGCCAAGGCACTGGAATCGGAGCTCACTGAGAAGGTCACGGTCATTCAGGGCCAGATCAGCGTCCTGCGGGGCCAGATCGCCGAGGTGCAGAACAGCATCGGCGTCAAGGAACAGCAGATCACGGCCAAGCAGGCAGAGATCACCCAGAAGGAACAGGACATTGCCAACCAGTGGGATGATTTCAAGGGCCACATGGCCGCGATGCAGGAGCTGCGGGATGGCGGCAGCGTGGCTATGCTCAGCGCCGTCACCGACCTGTACCAGCTGCTGACCTTCAATGAGGTCATGCAGGATATCTCGGTAAAGGATACCGAGATCCTGGACAACATGAAGGCTGCAAAGGAGAGTCTGGAAAACGACAAGGCACAGCTCGTGTCGGAGCAGAATCAGCTCAAGAGCAAAAAGGCAGATCTGGATGCGCAGAACAAGCAGATGCAGGCCAAGCAGAGCGAACTGAACTCCAGCGTGAAGGAAGCCCGCATGAGCGCTGCACAGGCTCAGCAGGCCCAGAAAGACGCACAGGCGGCCATTGAATCGGATGAGATGAACTATGAGGCCGTCAAGAAGGAGATCCAGAAGCTCATTGCAGCGGCAGCAGCATCAAAGCCGCAGCTGAGCTTCACCGGCTTCATCTGTCCCCTCAAGAGCTATACCCGCATTTCCAGCGAGTATGGCTGGCGTAAGAACCCGGTCTCCGGCGTCAACAAGCTCCACGCAGGCACCGACTTTGCCGCTCCCGCAGGCACCCCCATCTACGCAGCCGCCAGCGGCTATGTGCAGGTGGCCGGCTGGTCCAGCGGCGGATATGGCAACTACGTCATCATCTATCACGGCAAAATGTCGGACGGCAATGCCTACTCCACCCTCTACGGCCATATGCGTTCGGTGGCGACCTCGGCAGGCAAGTATGTCAATCAGGGCGACCTCATCGGCTATGTGGGCTCCACCGGCAACTCTACCGGCAACCACCTCCATCTCGAGGTGTGGAAGGGCGGCTCTAAGGCCAGTGCGGTCAACCCCCGCAGTTATATTCCTATGAGATAATTACTATTTGTATTTGAATGGCAGGCATCAAAGGAGGCCATAAGGCGATATGAACGAGCAAAAACGCAAGCGCATCCTGCGGGTGGGCTGTCTCATTCTGGCAGGGATCTTCACCCTGTCGGTACTGGGCAGCGTCATCCTGATGCTTTTGGTCTGAACCGGGAGGAAACCGAATGAACCGTAAAATTTCCGTGGGGATGACCGTGACCATCGTCATCCTGGCCATGACGGTCACTTTTTCCATCACCATGCTGATGGCCATGCGGCTGTTTGACCACACTGTTACCAGCGTGAAGGAAAAAGAGAGCATGTACAACAAGGTGGCCGAGGTGGACCGCTACGTCCGCGCCAACGACTACTATGATATCGATGAGACGGTGCTCTACGATCGCCTTACCGCAGGCTACCTGCTGGGCACTGGCGACCGATATGCGCGCTACTATACCGCCAGCGCCTACACTGACCTGCTCAATGCCCAGAACGGCAAGCTCCTCGGCATTGGCGTGGAACTGGCCATCGACCAGTCCGGTTATGCCAAGGTCATCAAGGTGTACGATGAGTCTCCCGCCAAGGAGGCCGGCATCACGAAGGGCGATTACATCACCACCGTGGACGGTGCCGACGTCAAGAGCATCGGAAGCGTGGAAAACGTTCAGAACAAACTCCGGGGAGAGAGCGGCACCACCGTCAGCGTGGGCTGGCTGGACAGTTCCAATACCGCTCATCTGGCTGACCTGACCCACTCCGGCTACACCTCCACCAGCGTGGATTCCACCATGCTGCAGGACAACGTGGGCTACGTCAAGATCTGGCAGTTCGACAACTCTACCCCCAGTGAGCTGGATTACGCCCTGCGCAACCTCAGCGCCAACGGAGCACAGAGCTTCGTGTTCGACCTGCGGGATAACGGCGGCGGCATCCTGGAAGACGCCATCAGCTCCATCGACCTGGTAGCACCGGAAGGTGTGCTGGCTTACGCCGAGGATAAGGCGGGCAACCGCACCCTGCTGGGCAGCAGCACCAGCGACCGGGTCATCACCCAGCCGATGGTCTGCCTGGTGAATGAGAATACCGCCAGCGCGGCAGAGCTGTTCGCATCCAGCCTGCGCACCCTCTGCGGGGCACGTCTGGTGGGTACTACCACCATGGGCAAGGGCACCATCCAGAGCAGCCCTCAGCGCCTTTCCGATGGCAGTGCCGTGGTGGTCACGGTGGCAAAGCTCATCTGCGGCGACGGCTCCTGCTTTGACGGCACCGGCCTGACCGTGGATGTGGACCGCCCCCTGACGGCCGACGAGCAGACCAGCTATTATGACTATACCGTGGAGAACGACCCACAGATCCAGCGCGCTGTCAGCACGGCTCAGCAGCTCACCGGCAGCACCACTGTGGGCGGCGTGAACGATGCCGACGCAGCGGCTGACTCCGCTGCTGCTGATTCTGCGGCCGCAGATTCTGCCGCAGCAGGTGCAGAAGGCGAGACCGCAGCCAGTGCGGCAGCAGGGGAGGAGAGCGCAGGTTCTGAGGCCCCCGCTTCCAGCGCACAGTAACGCCGAGAAACCAGAATGAGAAAAAGGCTTCCCCCTGTCGGGAAGCCTTTTGTGGACTCAGAAGTTGTTTTTGTAAACAGGATGTGCCGAAGGGCGAGAGCTCTTGCCAACAGAAGGGCGAGCACAGGATGTGCCGGTAAAAGGCCGCTCAGGTGGTGCGCAGTGCTTAGGAAAACGACTCCTCAACAGAAAAGAAAGGAAAACCGCTATGCCGGAGCTGACCGACCTCTCCGTTATCCGTACCCTCTGTGAAAAATACGATTTCGCGCTCTCCAAGGGCTTTGGACAGAACTTCATCATCAATCCCGGCCTGCCTCCTAAGATCGTGGACGCCAGCGGCGTTGATAAGAGCTGGGGCGTATTGGAAATCGGCCCCGGAATCGGTGTGCTGACCAGGGAGCTGGCCAGCCGTGCCGCCAAGGTGGTGTCCATTGAGGTGGACGAGCGTCTGCCGCCTCTGCTGGCCGAGACGATGGCTGGTGTGGATAACTTTAAACTGGTATTACAGGATGTACTGAAAGTAGACCTCCGGGCCCTCATCGAGGAAGAGTTCCCCGGAATGCCGGTGGCCGTCTGCGCCAACCTGCCTTACTATATCACCAGCCCCATCGTTATGAAGCTGCTGGGTGACCGCCTCCCCATCCAGAACCTCACCGTCATGGTGCAGAAAGAGGCCGCCGACCGTCTGGCCGCTGCCCCCGGCACCCGGGCATCCAGTGCCATCAGCTGCGCGGTGAGCTACTACGCCACTTCCAAGCTCATGTTCACTGCTGCTCCGGGCAGCTTCTACCCGGCCCCCAAAGTCACCAGCGCTGTGGTGCGGATGGATATCCGCTCCACCCCTGCAGTGCAGGTGGAGGATGAGGAGGGGTATTTCGCCCTCATCCGTGCGGCCTTTGGCCAGCGCCGCAAGACCGCAGCCAACGCCATCGCCAGCGGTCTCGGCCTGCCCAAGGATAAGGTCATTGCCGCCATCGAGGCCGCAGGCTTCGATGCCCGCATCCGCCCCGAGGCACTGACGCTGGAGGACTTCGCTAAGGTGCAGCGGGAGCTGGCAAAATAAATAGGATAAGAACAAAAGAGGCTGTTGCAAAATAGCCCTCTGAAAAAAATCGCAACAAAGCCTGGAACCTTTTCAGGGCCAAAACGGCTCAGAAAGGGTTCCGGGTTTCTGTTTTTGGCTGTTTCTTTGTGCGAATTGCTGTCTTTGTTTTGCAACAGCCTCTTTTGTTATGTTTGCTTGTGCCTATATCATGCCGTCTGCTTTATCGTAATTTTCACAAACAGCAGTGTACAAAGCAATGTATTTGAGATATGCAGTTTGTGGATGCGGCTTGCGAATCAAAAATACGGGCTGCTTTTACTTTGGCAGTTCAATTATGTTCCATGCGGCCTACGGAAAAGGTTGCTGAGAGATCTTGGCAAACGAGAAAATGAAGGGAATATTATCCGGTCAGCTTTCGCCAGAAGAAAAAGTGCTCCGGAATGTGGTTTGGTGCTTGAAGAGATATTGACAAGTGACGCATTTTCTGATATTCTATTCAATACAGTTGACTTTATATGTGATAGAAAATCTTTCGGATCCCGTAGAGCGATGGAGAAAACGAGTTGTTCGTTTCAGTGCCTGGCGGGGAAAAGGGGATTGATATGATTGCTTGCATCCGAAAGTCAACGGAAAATATTGTATCTCTGCTGGTGTGGCGCAATGGCAGCGCAACTGATTTGTAATGGCCAAAGGCCAAAAGAGAGAAACGATCAACCGTCCAGATGTGATTTTTCATGTCTGGGCGTTCTTTTTTGCTAGCCTTGAAAAGAAATGTGCGCAACTGATTGAACCCTGAGAAACAGGAATAGAACGCTCAACTTTCGAGTGAAAACGTGACTGGTTTCAAGAGCACTTCTTCCAATTCCGGAAATAACTGGAAAACAATTATCATGGAGAAAGCAACTATGAAACGAACGATTCAGAAAAGCACTATGGCGGACACGATTGGTCTGCTGGAAGCATTCGAAGAGTTTATGCTAAATGATTAGTAGACAATAATTACCGTAAGATAAGTACTTCTGTATTCTCGAATAGCGATACCAACGATACTTCCGTTTTTGTACCCAACATCTTGTCCTGAAAAATTTGATGCCCTTGTTGGGATTATATTGCTTGTGTATATGGCTGTACAGTAACCACCATGTACCCTTGTATATCCTGCATTCATAAATTCGGCTCTAAATTGAGACTCAGTAATATTACCCTTTTCGTAGTCGATTCCTGTATTTGCAATGCGTGCAGCTACAGAATCTGCTTCTTCATCTTCTACAAGGGTATTGACACCATTGGAAACGCGAACACTATTTAGCAGCGACAGGACAGCTTCTTTCTGTGCTTGAGGCGAGCCATTACCGCTGCTACCGCCACATCCAGTTAACATGAGAGTGCAGAAAGCGCAGATCAGCAAAATCGAAATGTACTTTTTAATATGCCTTGTCATAGAATTGCTCCTTAATTATCGGATGACTGTGATTTCACCACTTTCGGTAGAGTAAATATAAGCTAACGCACTATCTCCGTACTGGATAATTAAAATAGCATTATGTCCTGGAACATTCCAGCTGTCATATTGAGATTTACTCATGCTGTATACAAGATTAACCGTAGTCTGCTCACCAGGAGCTAGTTTGACAGCACCAGAGCCACTATAGCGTGACAGCTCACTATCATCCCAATAAGCACTAAAAAGAGAATTATCGATATCCGCAACAACATTTCCAGTATTTTTTATAACCACATCGATATGAAGCTTATAGTAATAGGTATAGTCCCAGTATGAGCCACTTCCAGTAATCACTCGATCACCAGAACCTGTTTTCGTATAGTCGGTATACATAGAACTAAGCTTAGTGGAAATCTCATCATTCTTTGTCGAGTAAGAGTTGTTAGGACCCGAAACCGAGCCACCAGAGCCACCGCAAGCTGTCAGAATACTGCATACAAATACAGCCAAAAGAAGTAGTGAACATAATTTCCTTTTCATAGTAAATCCTTTCACATTATTATACAATGATAGTTACTGGACCACGGTGACCGCTTTTGTAGTCGTGGAATAGACATACGCCAACGAGTCTCCACCGTATTGAATGAGGATAGAGATGTTATGGCCTTTAGAATACCAAGCATTATATTGTGTCCTATCAATATTATACACGAGTTCTACGGTAGTTTGTTCACCCGGAGCTAGCTGGACAGGTTTAATACTATAGCGAAGAGAAAGTTTTTCCTCATCCCAGTAAGCGCTAAAAAGCGATTGGTCAATGTATGCAGTAACCTCTCCAGTATTTTCAATGGTTACGTCGGTTTGAAGTGTGTAGTATGTAGTTTCACCGTATCCCCAACCATTGCTACCGTATCCGCCATTGCCAGCGCCAGATGTGTGACCAGATTCTGTATGCAACCAGCCAAGACTCGTAGAGATTTCGTCCTTTTTTGACGTGCCAGATGGATAAGAACTACTGTCGCCTGCGACAGAACCGCCAGCCCCACCGCAAGCTGTTAGAATGCTACATATAAATACGGTCAGTAGCAGTAGGGAGCATAACCTTCTTTTCATAATAATAGACAACCTCCTCATAAATTGGACAACCAAAACAAGTGGAACAATCTGTGCAACTGCTCCAAAAGTTCTTAACTCAACCCTATCACACTTTTATCACATTGTCAAGTAATAGAGCCAAATATGATAATGATAAATCATCTCCGTAACCTATACTGGACATAGGAGACGATGAAAATGATTGCAGATCGAATCAAGGCATTGCGAGAGGCGCGAGGCTGGACACAGGCGGAACTTGCCCGGCGATCTTACGCGCAACGGTATCAATTCGTGGGAGCAGGGCCTTTCGATGCCTTCTCCTGCGTGCTTGGTCGATTTAGCGAAGTTGTTTTCCGTCTCGACAGATTACCTGCTAGGTGTGGAACGGCTGGAAACGGTCAATGTCACAGGGCTGGATGAAAAAGACGTGGCAATACTGGCGCAGCTGGCGGATAGGTTGCGAGAAACCCACTGACACAATATAAGGGCATTATCAGGCGGCAAAATATTCCATGTTCTTGATTATAGATTTGTTGCCGATATATGAGATAACGGATGCAAAAGTGCACTTTCAACATTTTTTCCACAAAGTTTTCAACCGGGGAAATTTAGAGCGTTCTAAACTAAGAAATCGGCATGAATACTAGGAAATCTCGATCAGGTGGCCGGGATTTTTACGATTTCAGAGAGAATGTTGATAAGGGCATGGAAAACGCAAAATAGATCAGGGATATTGACAATCAGTGTGATTTCTGATATTCTATTCAAAGACAGTTAATTTCCAGTGGGACGTAAGAAGCTCTCAAAAATCAACTAGGCGAATCAGTTGCTCAATTTGAGAGAATCAGTTACGCACGACGCAGAAAATAACGGGTCAACGTTATAACGTGTGCTGGTGTGGCGCAATGGCAGCGCAACTGATTTGTAATCAGTGGGTTGCAAGTTCGACTCTTGTCACCAGCTCCAAGAAAAATCCTGCGATATACCGTTTGAATGATGGCGGTTATTGCGGGATTTTTCCTTTTCCAGACTCGTGCTCCGGAACGCGCGGCTCCCTCGCAGTCTCAAATTATTTTATTGCTTTCTGTGTCCATGATATTTTCGAATGGATACCGATTCAAAAATACCATGCCTCCATGCAGGGATGATACCCTACAAAGCATTGAAATCCGCTCATCCGAAGATTATAATATGTTCAGGCAAGCAAAAAGATTATTTTATCGGGAGAATGGGAAACTGCGGCGCAAATGCCGTGACGTGTAGAATGGAGGAAACACAATGCCAGAATTTTCCACAATGCTGACCCTGCAGGCCCAGATGATGCTTCTGCTTGCCATAGGGATATTCCTGGGTAAAAAAGGAATCGTCAACGAGCAGGGCCGCGCCTGCCTGACCGACCTGCTTCTGCTGGTCATCCTGCCAGCCAATATCATTCAGTCGTTCCGCATCAAGTTCAACGCCGAGATCTTCTGCAGCACACGGGATATCCTCATCCTGTCCATTCTGCTGCAAACGCTTTATGGCGTCATCTGTGCGTTCTGCTATAATCGCTATCCTTTTGCCCGCAAGGCGGTGTTCCAGTATGGTACGGTCTGCTCCAATGCAGGCTTTCTGGGCAGTCCGCTGGCGGAGGGCCTGTTTGGCAGCATGGGACTGCTGCTCACGTCGTTCTACCTCATCCCGCAGCGTATCGTTATGTGGTCGGTGGGCGTGACTTACTTCATGCAGGACAAAACGCCTGCCACCCCGGAGGAAAAGAAAAAGCACCGCCGGAAGATCTTTATCAAAACCATCACCCATCCCTGCATCGTGTCGGTGTTTCTGGGCGTGGTCATCATGCTGACCCAGTGGCAGATGCCTGCATTCCTGGGTAAGGCTGTCCAGTGCACCAGCAACTGCAACATGTCCATCTCCATGTTCCTGATCGGTGCCATCATCGGCAGCCGGAACCTTCACCCGCTGTTGGATAAGGACGCAGTCCTTTACTGCTTTATCCGGCTGTTCCTGATGCCGCTGGTGGTGCTGGTGGGATGCCGCATAGCACATGCCAGCCAGCTGGCCAGCGGCGTTGCAGTCGTCCTCGCGGGCATGCCCATGGGCGGAACCACGGCCATTCTGGCAGAGAAGTATGGCGCAGACTCCACCTTCGCCAGCAAGTGCACGGCGATCTCTACGGTGCTCTCGCTGGTCACGACTCCGCTGTGGTGCCTCGTGGTATGATGTCATATATCTTTTTGCCGAAAGTTATGTTATAATGGCCATGCGGTTCACTCCCGCTATCTTATGGGAGAGGGGGTGACAAACATGGCCTATTTGTTAACGTTTTTGGCATCTGTCGCGGCAAATGTAGTATCTGACTGCATCTGCAAATGGCTTGGCAGATACGACAAGGACCGTAAGCCCAACTAAAAAGAAGACCCCCTTGGAGGTTCCAGCTCCGAGGGGGTTCTTCTTTTGGGATGACAAACTTGATTGTTAACGTTTTCTGATTCTAGTATATGCGATTCAGAGTAAATGTCAAGCGTGATGCAAAAAATTTACAGGTACACAGCGATTGCTTACAAGAGCTATTTCACTGCAACATATCCCGCCTTCTCAATGCAGGCCCGGCCTGCATCCGTGTCCAGCCAGTCGTATACCTGACGCTGGGGGCTGTCGGCGGCGTCTTTGGCGTGGATGACGGCGTAAAACTCATTGCCCAGGGGGTATTCCTCGCTGGCGATGGTCTCGTTGGAAGGGGTCACGTCGTCCACAGCCAGCAGCCGCAGGCCGGGTTTGGAGTACATCTGGTCAATGTAGTAGTAGACCGAAAAGCCGATGGCGTTGGCCGAGTTGTTGTACTCAGCAATGCGGTCTACCAGCCCGCCCATGTCGGCGGGTGCCAGCTCAGTGGGAGCTTCCATCAGATCGTTGTCCCCGATGAGCAGCTTCTTGAACAGGGTCTGGCTGCCGGAGTCCACACCCCGCTGGAACGCCACGATATCGACATCCTCGCCGCCGACTTCTTTCCAGTTGGTGATCTTGCCGGCGTAGATGTCCCGTAGCTGCTGCTGGGTCAGGCTCTTGACCGGGTTGGCCTCGTTGACGATGAACACCAGCGCGTCACGGCCAATGGCTTTCTGCTCCAGCTGGGCGTTGGCTTCTTTCAGTTCTTCTTTTACGTAGTCCGGGGCCTCGTAGACGATGAGCAGTTGTGCACCGTAGTCATTGCTGTCGCTGTCCGACCAGTAGCCGAAGCTCTCCCAGGCGTAGGCCGTGGTGCTCACCGAGATGCTGGTCTGGGCGTCAAGAAGGTCCATGCCGGTGACGTCAGCCTTGATCTGTGCCATCAGGGGGATGCAGGCGGTGGAGCCGTCCAGCCGGGGAAACTCCTCCTCGGTCAGAAAGGGGACAGGGGCATCTGCGTCCGGCTGGGAAGCTGCCCCGGAGGCCGCTCCGGAAGAGGCGGGCGCGGTCTGTCCGCAGCCGGTCAGGGCGGCAGCGGATGCGGCACCGAGGCCCAGCCCCAGTGCACGCAGAAAGCTCCGGCGGGAGATTTTGTCGAGTTTCATCGTGAAGTACCTCCGTTTTTTCAGTAAAGGTAGCCGCCATTGTTCTCATCGCTGGTGGAGGAGAAGATGCTCTGGCGGTAGAGCCACTGGCCCGTGGAATCCATCAGGCCGTAGTCGAAGCCCTGTCGTGCGATGAAGCAGCCGTCGGGCAGGTCATCGTCGGGGCGGTAACAGCTGCCCAGCCGACGCAGAAGCGGGGTGCCGGTCACGTCAAGCAGGTCGTAGAAGCTGATGCCGTCGAGGAAGTAGTGGCCGGTGAGCAGGGGGCCGTTGTCGTTCAGGGTGAGGTAGGAAAGATAGGTGTACTGACTGTCATCGGAAGAGGAATCCCAGAGCAGGCCCTCGGTGCCATAGGACTGGATGGCAATGGTATCGTAGTTCTCGTCATCGTATTGCAGCAGGGCATAGCCGCCGGGCAGCGCTGTGACGCTTACATTGGGAGCACCCTCCACCGGGGTCACGTCCACATCGACAAGGAGCGCACCGGTGGTGCCGTCGTAGACCTTGAGGGTGTTGTCTGCAGTCAGTGCAGCCAGTTCACCGCTCTGGTATTCGTAGTCCGTCCGCTGGACGATGGAATGTTCTCCGCTGGCTAAATCGATGAGAGTGTAAGAAGCCTCTTTGATGGTGCCTTCGCCGCCCGCCAGCATGACACAGCCGGGAGTATAGTGGTAGACAGGGGCATCGAACCGGCCCAGTTCCACGGCCTCATCGTTGTTGAAATCATAGAGGGTGCAGCTGCCGTCGCCGTCCCGGGGCGAAAGGCTGAGCATACCACCGCCGCAGTTGGTCACAGTGCTGGGTACCTCGCCCTGCAGGGATTCGCCGGTGGCGGTGTTGTAGAGCGCCTCATGGTCTACCGACCAGTCAGAGGTCATCCAGCTCAGCTGCACCCAGTTGCTCAGGGCGTCGGCAGAGCCGCCGATGTAGAGAGAACCTGCCGAGCAGCCGTCCTCCCGCATGAGGGTATTGCCCTGCCGGTCAGTGACAAGGACATACTGATGGAGAGGTTCATCGGGGTCATCGTAGGAGTAGCTCAGGCCCTCGGGCAGAGCGTAGCAGTTGAAGATGAGTTTCTGACCATCGCTGTCCACCACGATGCAGCCGGTGGCCTGTTCCGGTACGGGCAGTTCCTCGCCTGTTGCCAGGTCGAACACCTGAATGCCGCCGGTGACATCGTTGCCGGAGAACGCCCACATCTCTCCTGCATCGTTCAGGATGAGCAGTCCGCCCGAGATGGAAGCCGTCACCGCCCGGTCAAAGGTCATGACAGTGTTGCCGTCGGCGTCGTAAAGGGTGGTGGTGCGGTCTTCTGTGCCGGGGGTGGAGCGTGCCACAAGGTAGTAGTTGGCCTCGCCGGTCAGGGTGTCCCGTACGAGCTGGATGCTGTCGGAAGAACTGCCCTCATAAAGCACTGTCCCGCCCCGCAGCACCGTGCCGCCGCCGTTGCCGCTG
>DCCL01000126.1:2218-2722 GCA_002313795.1 Faecalibacterium prausnitzii | reverse complement strand
ATAAAGTGGAGGCTGTTATCTTCCGCCCAGGCAGGGCTGTAATACTGAGGTGCCTGAGAAGAAGCAGTGCCCTCATGCAGGGGCGATGCTGCGGGCAGCAGGGAGCAGCCTGCCAGCAGAGCACCTGCCAGAACGAGGCAGGCGGCAGAGCGGCTCAGGCGGAGAAGCGTGATTTTCATAGAAACACCTCACAGAATCCCAGAATTTGACTTTCCTGTAACTATATTATATACGAAAGACCCGGCCATTTCATTGCAGAAATGTGTCCGGGTCTGGTTACAGTTTGGTGACAATGGAAACAAATAGGAAGAGCAGAAATTTAAGATGTTGACGTCCGCTCTTTTTGCAAGCTTTGCATCCCACAGGCAGAGGGCCACCTCAGTGGACGTTGCTCAGGAAACGACCGACATACCTGAGCTGTCGCTCTGCCCGAAGCCGTACTTTGACTCAGCGCGAACCGCAGGAGGCAGGGCGGAGGGTAGT
This sequence comes from Faecalibacterium prausnitzii, assembly GCA_002313795.1. Taxonomy (GTDB): domain Bacteria; phylum Bacillota; class Clostridia; order Oscillospirales; family Ruminococcaceae; genus Faecalibacterium; species Faecalibacterium prausnitzii_L. The sequence goes on along the minus strand of DCCL01000126.1, from coordinate 2,239 downwards.
TTCCTGCCGAGCGGCTCAATC
>DCCL01000126.1:0-2119 GCA_002313795.1 Faecalibacterium prausnitzii | reverse complement strand
GCAGCTTGCGGGATGCAATGCAGCACGGCCTTCGTAATAAAAAAATTTACTTGTCGTCTTCCATTTTGCTGAGCTGTGCAAGGAACACCAGCAGGAAGGGCACCGAGATGCAGAAGGTGAGCACATCCGCAATGGGCTGGCACAGTTCCACGCCGGTTAGATCCATCACCCGGGGCAGGGTGAGAATAAGGGGGATGAAGCAGACGCCCTGACGGCAGCAGGCCAGGAAAGTGGCCCGCCCTGACTTGCCGATGGACTGGAACATCATGTTGGTCACGATGATGACCGGCTGCAAGAACATGGCAAGACACTGATACCGCAGGGCAGGCAGGGCCACAGCAGTGACCTCCGGGTCGTCCCGGAAGAGACGGATGAGAGCTTCACTGTTGAACCAGCAGAGGGCGTTGAGCACTACCACAAAGCAGAATGCCGTAACAATGGTGAAAATAGCCGCCTGCCGCACCCGGGAGAACCGGCGGGCACCGTAGTTGAAGGCCGCGACAGGCTGCAGACCCTGACCGACGCCGATGGCGACCGACAGCACGAACTGGAAGATGCGGGCCACGATGCTCATGCCTGCCACAGCGGCGTCACCGTAGCTGCGGGCGGCAATGTTCAGCAGCATGCTGCCGATGCTGTTCAGGCCCTGACGGCCAAAGCTGGGGGCACCGTTGAAGAAGATCTGGCCGAAGTCCCGGGCGCTGCGGGTGACTTGGGTGATGCGGAACCGGCTCACCGTTTTGCCCCGCAGGAACATGGAGAGCAGGATGCAGAAGCTGATGCTCTGGCTCAGGGCGGTGGCCGCGCCCGCACCGCCTGTGCCCATACCAAAGCCGAAGATGAACACCGGGTCGAGGGCGATGTTCAGCACGCCGCCGGTGACAAGACCAATCATGGCAAAGCTGGCCTTGCCCTCATAGCGGAGGATGTTGTTCATCACAAGACTGGACATCATGAGCGGAGCTGCCATCAGAATGGGCCGTGCGTAGGCGCAGGCATGGGGAAGGATGGTGTCGGTGCTGCCCAGAAGCATCATGAAATCGGGCAGGGTGGACAGGCCGATGACGGCCAGAATGGCACCGAAGGTCAGCGCGGTAAAGAAGCTGGTGGATGCAAATTTCGTGGCCGCATGGGTGTCTTTGCTGCCCAGACTGCGGCTGATGATGCCGCCTGCACCATGGCCCAGCATAAAGCCCAGGGCCTGGATGATGGCCATCAGGCTGGACACCACGCCCACTGCACCCGAAGCACTGGTGGACAGCTGGCCCACGAAAAACGTATCGGCCAGATTGTAGATGCTGGTGATGAGCATACTGAGGATGGTGGGGGCCGCTAGCCCGAGGATGAGCCTGGGCACAGGGGTCTTGGTCATTTTATCGAACTGGCGTGCGCTGCGCTCCAGCTCTTCTGCCGCAGATGTGGGATGGGAAGGGGATTGCATGGGATGGGATACCTCACTTTCCGGAACAGGAAATACCGCCTTTTTGGAAAAGAACGGGTAAAATGCGTGTATGGCAGACATACAAAATAAGTATAACGCAGCCGGAAAAATTTGTCGAGTGGGCAGCACTGCTCTTTGCGGCTTTGCAGGAGCATCGGAGGGCTCTGGTGCAGCGGGATGCACTCATAAACGGCAGGCACAGCTTAACCGGGATGCACGAAAAGAGAACATAGCCAGAGAAGAAAAATCGATTTTACCCTCTGAAACGGCCCAAAAACTTCTCCCAAAGGGCGCAAAAGCAGGAAGAAATGGAATGCTTTTTAGCAAAATTGCCAAAGGATGGTCGAATTGCTTGTGAAAAATCACGGCAAGTGGTATAATTTACCGTAAGTTCATTCGAGCGCAAATGAAAAAACAGCGCAGAGAAAATGTTTTGGGGGCCTGCCCCCGGAATATGGAGGAAAATTTTATGAAATCTGTGGCACAGACTGTGATTGAAGCAGACCGCTTCTATACCATTGCTGCCAAGACCGGCAGCGTTATCCAGGCCGTGGAGTCTGTCAAGGACGGCGGCGATATCCGCCTGGGCAAGTACGAGCACACTCCCGCACAGGAATGGGCTTTCGTCCGTGAAGGCGATGGTGTCTACCGTATCCGCAACCGCGCTTCCGGCAAGCT
>DCCL01000121.1 GCA_002313795.1 Faecalibacterium prausnitzii | reverse complement strand
ACCAGCTCTACCTTCTCCAATGTGCAGTCGGCGGTGTCTGGCGCAATGTCGAATCTGCGCTCTACGGTGTCCTCTGGTGTGTCCAGCATCAAGAGCAGTTTCAACTCTCTCAGCTCCATTGCTTCTTCGGCATACAGCTGGGGCAGTGACATCTGCTCCTAGATGGCGGCCGGTGTCCGTGCGGCGGCTGGCTCGGTCATCCGGGCCGCAGAGAATGTCGCAAGCAAGGTCAGAAGTCTGCTGCACTTCTCTGTGCCTGATACCGGCCCTCTGTTTGATGCAGACGAGTATATGCCGGACTTCATGAAGCTGCTGGCAAGCGGCATCAAGAAGAATCAGGGCAAGGTCGTCAAGGCAGTCAAGACGCTGTCCAGTTCCATGAAGACTAACCTGAACACGCCTGTGGGAGACATGGGCGATAAGGTGAAGTCGGTGGTGAGCGGCTTTGCCTCTACGATCACCGGCAGCACCACTAGAGTGCGCTCTGCGGCAAGTGGACTGGCATCCAGTATCCGAACCGGTCTGATGGGCGGTTTGGAGGGCACGACCAGTGAGTTCCAGTCTGTCTGGAGCGACCTTGAGAAGATACCAAAGCATCGGTCAGCAGCATGAGCGATGAGGTCAAGCAGGGTTTCTCCGACATGAAGACCTCTATCGGAGATCTGAGTGATCAGACCAGTTCTCTGGGCAATGCGATCCGCAGCCTTGGCGATACCTTCAACTCGGATTTCCTGAAAGGTCTTGGTGAGGGAATCAGCAAGGTGGGCGATACAGTCAGCACCGTCACCGGCATCGTGGACAAACTCGGTTCCATGAAGAAGACTTTCGGCGATCTGGGCGAGACACTCACGAATCTCGGCAATGCGCTGGGTACGGACGGCGGCGGTGGCCTGCTGTCGAAGATGGGCGGTTTCCTGTCGAAAATCAGCAGCACGGACGGTGGACAGATCGTGTCGAAGTTTGGTGAGCTGATCTCCGGTTTGACCTCCAAGATGGGCGGTCTGGGACAGGGCATTTCCGGTGTCCTCTCGAAACTGGGCGGCCTCGGTTCCAGCGGCAGCGGTATTCTGTCGAGCCTTGGGAAAGTAGCATCCGGTGTTATCTCCAAAATCGGCGGTGTGGGCGGCAGCTTATCCGGGCTGCTTTCTGGCGTGGGCTCTACGCTGGGCGGCATTGCTGGCTCCGCTGGTTCTGCGATTGCGGGGTTGTTCGGTTCTGTTGGTACAACGGTGTCTGGCCTCGCAGCAGGTGCAGGCAGCGCGTTGGCTGGTATCGCTTCTTCTGCTGGTGGTGTCCTTGCTTCGGCAGGTACAGCACTGGCGGGTCTAGCTGGCCCTGCCGGCATCGCGGTGGCCGCAGTCGGTGGTATCGGTCTTGGTCTGACCGCTCTCTGGAAAAACTGTGATGGTTTCCGAGAGGGCGTGACAAACGTCTGGAACAAGGTCACTTCCGTGTTCTCCAATGGTGTGACTGCCATTAAGAACGGCATCTCTAATGCGGCTTCCGCCATCGGCAATGTGGCGTCCTCCATCTGGAGCGGCGTGAAGAATGTGGCGTCCTCGGCAGTGAACTGGGGCAAGGATGTGGTCAGCGGTATCGCAGGTGGTATCAAGAAAGGCGTGTCGTGGGTCGGCAATGCTGCGAAGAGTGTAGCAAACGGTATTCGCAAGTTCCTGCATTTCTCGGTGCCGGATGAAGGTCCGCTGGCAGATGCCGATACCTATATGCCAGCAAAGACATGGCAGCAGAATATGCTGGGGATTACATTTCGATATGCGGATGGTCGCATCACGGTCTTCCGGAGTGCCCTTGATTCTATTGGCCGCCCGGAATTCTATCATTTCCTCTACAACCCGACCAAGCAGATGTTTGCAATACAAGCGTGTGGGATGGACGCAGAGGGGGCCAATCGTGTTCCAAAGAAAAATCAGGAGGACCGATATGAGATCAAAAGCGCGCAGGAGTTGGCACAGGTGGTTTCTGGGGCAGAGGATATTTAACTGTGAGAGTCTGGAGAAGAAACGGTTAGGCTCCGCAGTTGCAGAGAAAACTGAATAGAAAATGCAGCAGCCCACCAGGTTGCTTTCCAACGAGCTGAGAGATCAGTAGAAAGGAAAGGCGACCTGGTGGGCTGCTTTTTGCATTTCCGTGGACAGTTGCTCTGTGTCTGAACGGGTGTTTATTCCTGAATCCACCGAGAGGATTTCGAAAGGTCAAACCACTGCTACGAGCGGTAAAAATGACTAAATACCGTTTATTTTGCACGCTTTTTGATGCCAAAAGTTGGAAGAAAATCAAGGTCGGTATCCAGTCATCTTTCTGACGTTCAAAGATGTGAAATGTCTGTCGTGCCCGACATTTCAAAAAGCTGGGCTTGGAGCTGCTTGCTTTGGAACTGCGAAAACTTGAAGAAAAAAGTTGAAATAGACCGCTCATTATACTGTCAAAATAGACACATTTCAGGAATATCACAGAAAAAGTTTGTTAATAAATTATCCATCCCCCGTCCTTGCAATACACACAGATTTTGTTTATAATAGTGTTATAGGGGTCAAGACCCCGAGAGTGAGCGAAATTCGATTCCGAAGAATGAATTGAGAGGAGAATAATCACTATGGGTTTAGGTAAAAAGACGATCGACGACGAGAATTACTGCGGCAAGAAGGTCCTTGTCCGCTGCGATTTCAACGTTCCTATGAAGGACGGCGTCATCACCAATGAGAACCGTATCAATGCAGCTCTGCCCACCATCCAGAAGCTGATCAAGGACGGCGCAAAGGTCATCCTGTGCAGCCATCTGGGCAAACCCAAGAACGGCCCCGAGGCAAAGTTCAGCCTGGCACCCGTTGCTGTGGCCCTGAGCGCAAAGCTGGGCAAGAACGTTGTCTTTGCAGATGACGACAATGTTGTGGGCGACAATGCCAAGGCTGCTGTTGCTGCTATGAACAACGGCGACGTCGTTCTGCTGCAGAACACCCGTTTCCGCAAGGAAGAGACCAAGAACCTGCCTGAGTTCTCTCAGGAACTGGCTTCTCTGGCTGATGCTTATGTTGACGATGCATTCGGCAGCTGCCACCGTGCACACTGCTCCACCGCAGGCGTCACCGACTACATCAAGGATACCGCTGTCGGCTACCTGATGGAGAAGGAGATCAAGTATCTGGGCAATGCAGTCAATGATCCCGTCCGTCCCTTCACCGCTATCCTGGGCGGCGCAAAGGTCGCCGATAAGCTGAACGTCATCTCCAACCTGCTGGAGAAGGTCGATACCCTCATCATCGGCGGCGGCATGGCCTACACCTTCATCAAGGCTCAAGGCTATGAGGTCGGCAAGAGCCTGTGCGATGACTCCAAGCTGGATTACTGCAAGGAGATGATGGCAAAGGCTAAGGAGAAGGGCGTCAAGCTGCTGCTGCCTGTGGATACCGCATGTGTGGCAAACTTCCCTGACCCCATCGATGCTCCCGTTGAGACCACCATTGTTCCCATCACCGCCATCCCGGCTGACATGGAGGGCTGCGACATCGGCCCCGAGACCATGAAGCTCTTCGCAGACGCTGTTAAGGCTTCCAAGACCGTCGTCTGGAATGGCCCCATGGGCGTGTTCGAGAACCCCACTCTGGCTGCTGGTACTCTGGCAGTTGCTAAGGCTATGGCTGAGAGCGATGCTACCACCGTCATCGGCGGCGGCGACAGCGCAGCAGCTGTGCAGCAGATGGGTCTGGGCGACAAGATGACCCACATCTCCACCGGCGGCGGTGCTTCTCTGGAGTATCTGGAGGGCAAGGAGCTGCCCGGCATCGCAGTCATCCAGAACGCATAATCTTCCGGCATCGTGTACGGGTGCGGCGGCTGTTTCGCCGCCGCACCTTTCTATTTTATATAAGGTAATAAGGTAACGAAGGAGAACGTATCATGGATAAGGCAAAGCGCAAGGCTATTATTGCTGGCAACTGGAAGATGAACAAGACCGCCTCCGAGGCTGCTGTTCTGGTGGACGAGCTCATCCCCGCCGTCAAGGACGCTTCCTGTGAGGTCGTCATCTGCACTCCCTATACCGACCTGGTCACTGCTGTGGCAAAGACCAAGGGTACCAACATCCATGTGGGTGCTGAGAATGTCCACTTCGAGAAGTCCGGTGCTTTCACCGGTGAGATCAGCGCTGATATGCTGGTGGATCTGGGCGTGGAGTACGTCATCGTCGGCCATTCCGAGCGCCGTCAGTATTTCGCAGAGACCGACCAGACCGTGAACAAGCGTGCTCTGGCTGCTCTGAACGCCGGTCTGAAGGTCATCATCTGCGTGGGCGAGAGCCTGCAGCAGCGTGAGGAGGGCGTCACTGAGGAGCTGGTTCGGATGCAGACCAAGATCGCCCTGCGCGGCGTCACCGCTGAGCAGATGAAGAATGTGGTCATCGCCTACGAGCCCATCTGGGCCATCGGCACCGGCAAGACCGCTACCGCAGAGCAGGCTGAGGAAGTCTGCGCTCAGATCCGCAAGGTCATCGGCGAGGTCTACGGCGAGGCCGTGGCGGAGGCTACTACCGTTCAGTACGGCGGCAGCATGAACGCCAAGAACTGCGAGGAGCTGCTGAGCAAGAAGGATGTGGACGGCGGTCTGATTGGCGGCGCATCTCTGAAGGCTCCCGACTTTGCTGTTATCGTCAACGCTGCTTCTAAGGGCTGAGTTCTGCCCCTGAGCAGTCAGTGATCGTTTCCCTCTGCGCCCGGCTGCGCCGCATTTCCGGCATGGAGCCGGGCGCTGTTCGTCAGAAATTTCAAAGGAGACTCAATTTTATGTCCAAGAAACCTGTTATGCTCTGCATCATGGACGGCTTTGGCTGGACCCCCAATGAGACCTACGGCAACGCCGTGGCCGCAGCCAAGAAGCCTTTCATCGATTCTCTGATGGCCAAGTACCCCATGACCACCATCGAGGCCTCCGGCATGGCCGTCGGCCTGCCGGAAGGTCAGATGGGCAACTCTGAGGTGGGCCACACCAATATGGGCGCCGGCCGCATCGTTTATCAGCAGCTCACCCTCATCACCAAGTCCATCCGGGACGGTGAGATGCTCAAGAACCCCGTCCTCGTCAAGAATATGAAGGCCGCGATCGATGCTGGCAAGGCCATCCACCTGATGGGCCTGGTGGGCACCGGCGGCGTCCACAGCCATGCTGACCACTGGTTCGGTGTGCTGGATATGGCAAAACACATGGGTGCAAAGGAAGTCTATCTCCACTGCATCACCGACGGCCGTGACACCGACCCCCACGCCGGCAAGGGTTTCCTGGCTGACCTGCAGGCCAAACTGGATGAGCTGGGCATCGGCAAGATCGCCAGTATCTCCGGCCGTTATTACGCCATGGATCGTGATAATAACTGGGATCGTGAGGAGAGGGCCTACGCTGCTTTCGTCTACGGTGAGGGCAACCACGCTGCCAATGCGCAGGAGGCTATCGAGGCTTCCTATGCAGCCGATAAGACCGATGAGTTCGTCCTGCCCTGCGTCACCTGCGAGGGCGGCCGCGTGCAGGATGGCGATACCGTCATCTTCATGAACTTCCGCCCTGACCGTGCCCGTCAGATGACCCGCATCTTCTGCGATGACGCCTTCACCGGCTTTGAGCGCCGCGGCGGCCGCAAGCATGTCAACTATGTCTGCATGGCCGAGTACGACGCCACCATGCCCAACTGTGAAGTGGCCTATCCTCCTGTAGAGCTGAAGAACGTTCTGGGTCAGTATCTGTCCGAGAACGGCAAGACCCAGCTCCGCATCGCTGAGACCGAGAAGTATGCTCACGTCACCTTCTTCTTTAACGGCGGCGTTGAGGCTCCCTATAAGGGCGAAGACCGCTGCGTCATCCCCAGCCCGAAGGTCGCTACCTACGACCTGAAGCCCGAGATGAGCGCTCCGGAAGTGGCCGATGAGTGCGTCAAGCGCATCGAGAGCGGCAAGTACGATGTGATCATCCTGAACTTCGCCAACTGCGATATGGTCGGCCACACCGGTGTGTTCGATGCTGCCGTCAAGGCAGTTGAGGCTGTAGATGCCGCTGTGGAGAAGGTCGTCACCGCTGTGCTGAACGCAGGCGGCTGCGCATTCCTGACCGCAGACCACGGCAATGCTGAGAAGATGATGAACCGGGACGGCACTCCCTTCACCGCCCACACCACCAATGTCGTGCCCTTCGTGGCCATCGGCTGCGGCGATGTGAAGCTGCGTGAGGGCGGCTGCCTGGCCGACATCGCGCCCACCATGCTGCCCTATATCGGCCTGCCTGTCCCCGCAGAAATGACCGGTAAGAGCATCATCGTGGAGTAAACTCCATATAATATAAGCCCCTGAATAAAGCAAGCGCCCCGCGGCAGTTTTGAGCTGCTGCGGGGCGCTTTTTGCGTTTTTACTTTTTCAGCGGTTGACCCAGATGGCCATCCGGGCGCTGGTGGAGATGTCCCCAAGAAGGATGGTATCCATCTTGATGTTGCAGGTCACGGCCAGCGCTTTGCTGGAATCGCTGCCGGTGAGCACAGAAGCGGGGAGGTTCTTGATGGTCAGCACGGCGGTGCCGTCGTTCAGGTCGCCGCTCAGGGTGCCGGAATAGTTTACCTCACCGATGCTGATGCCGGTCAGACAGCCGGTCATGTTCATGGAGGAGACCTGTTTGACCGGGAGCTCCAGTGTAAAGGTGCCGTTGGGCTGGCGGGTGAGGGTGGCTTCACGGGCAGAGTCCACGGCACTGTCTACCATGGACTCCTTATCGGAAGCCTCCCGCCAGAACCGGACACCGACATTCATCTTGACGGTGACGGCACTGGCGCTGACTGCCAGCGTCAGGAGCAGCAGCAGAGAGACGAAGAACGCCCCGGTGCGTCTGCCCATATGCATTGAAGAAATCGTCATATTCAGAATCGACCTTTCCTGCCGCAGTGCGGCTCTGTTTGCCTGTCCGGAGACAGAACATGGGAATTTGTCACCGCAAAAATAACATATTCAGAAGAAAAAGTCAATCCGCATTGTAAGGCTTTCACAAAAATGTTTCACATAAGACATGCTTTGTGTAAGAAGAGGCGGCTGACCCGGAATGGGACGCAGAAAGACCGCTTCCCGGCAGGAGGAAAGCGGTCTTTTTCAGAACTTAGACTTCAAAGTTGGGGTCATCCTTCAGCACGTGCATGCTGGACAGGAAAGAACTCTGCTCGGGATCCTGGAACGGAGCTTCCTTGACGTACTTGTTCAGGACGACAGCGGTGCGTGCGGGGTCGGCAATGGTGCCTGCGCCGCCGATGCAGCCGCCGGGGCAGCCCATGCCTTCCAGCAGATAGCCGTTGTACTTGCCGGCCTTGGCCAGCATCAGCAGCTTCTTGCACTCGGCCAGACCCTGTGCGGATGCGATCTTGACATCCATGTCCGGGTGCCATTCCTTGATCTTGTCAGCGACAGCCTTGGCGACACCGCCAGACTGTGCGAAGCCTCGGCCTGCAGCAGAAGCGTAGACCAGATCCTGCTCGTTGGGATCGACTTCCAGAGAGTTTACATCCAGATCCTTTGCCTCAATGATGCCGGCCAGCTCCTCGAAGGTCAGCACGAAGTCCACATCCGAGCGGACGGTGCGGCGGGAAGCTTCCAGCTTCTTTGCAGCGCAGGGTCCGATGAAGCACATACGGGCCTCGGGGTCAGCCTGCTTCATCATGCGGGCGGTGAAGACCATGGGGGTCATGGTCATGGAGATGTTCTTGGCCAGGTCGGGGAATGCGGTCTTTGCCATCATGCTCCAGGCCGGGCAGCAGGAGGTAGCCATGAAGTTCAGCTTCTCAGGCACTTCCTCCAGGAAGTCGTGGGCCTCATCCACGGTGCACAGGTCAGCACCAATGGCAACTTCCACCACATCGTAGAAGCCGAGGGCCTTCAGAGCGGCCTTCAGCTTGCCGGTGGAAGCCAGACCGGGGAACTGGTTGACGAATGCGGGGGCCACCAGAGCATAGATGCGGTCGCCGCGGTTGAAGCCCTGGATCAGCTGATAGATCTGGCCCTTGTCGGCGATGGCACC
>DCCL01000251.1 GCA_002313795.1 Faecalibacterium prausnitzii | reverse complement strand
CTCTACGACAAGGTCAACGCCATCCTCGCCAAGCAGTCCGCACTGGAAAAGCGGCTGCAGAACGATGACAAAAAGAGTACAATGAAACAGAAAAACACCTGAATCGTAGCTTTTATGCTGCATTTTTGCGCCGGAACGGGACAAGCCGGAGCGGTTTGTGCTATACTAAAAGAAAAAACAGGCCGCAAACGGATAAAAAGGAGCCTTTTCATGATCACCATCTCAGAGCGCAGGGCGCAGGAATCTGCTAAAAATTTTGTCCTTCGGGTACTCATTGACAACATTGTCAACACCCGTCTGGCCCCGGGTGAAAAGCTGAACGAGCCAGAACTATGCGAGAAACTGGGAGTCAGCCGGACGCCCTTCCGGGAGGCAGAGCTGGAGCTGGCGCAGCGGCGGCTGATCGAAATCCGTCCTAAAATTGGCACCTATGTCTCTCTCATCGACGCAGAGCTGGTGGAGGAGGTGCGGCATCTCCGGGCGGTGCTGGAGACCGAGCTGGCAGGGATGGCCTGCCAGATGCTGAACGAGCAGCAGCTGGATTGCCTGTGGGAGAATGTGGCACTATGGCAGATGTACATTCAGCGGGCGCAGGAAGAAAAAATCTTTGCGCTGGATAAAGAGTTCCACAAGATGCTGTATCAACTGTGCGGCTGCCCCTACTGGTACGAACTGGTAGAAAATCTGGCACCTCATTTTGACCGTACCACGGTGCTCAGCTTCCGATGCCGTCCGGCAGAGGCTATTCTGGAAGACCACACCAGTTTGCTGAAGGCCATCGAGGCAAAGGATGTTGCCGCTGCCCGCACCATTGCCGCCCGACACATGCAGCGGTATACCGAAAATCTTTCCACCATCCGGGAGTCCTTCCCCCAGTATTTTAAGTGAATATCCCTGAATTTTCAGAAGCTCTGTCACTTTTTCCAAAGGACAGGGCTTCTTTTTGTGCATGTTTTTTGCGGAAACGGCTTGACAATCCCAATTGCAAGATATATATTTATAGAGATGAAATATATTTCGGCAAAGTAAATATATGAAACGAAGAGGAAAGGTGGTTTCCATGCTGAAACAATACGATGTTATCATCATCGGCGCAGGTGTGGTGGGCAGTGCTATTGCACGGGAGCTTTCCCGGTACAAGCTGGGCATTGCGGTGTTGGAAAAAAATCTGGACGTCTGCAATGAGACCAGCGGCCGTAACTCTGCCGTGGTGCACGGCGGTTTTGCAAACCCCACCGGCAGTCTGAAGGCAAAGTGCTGCGTGGAAGGCAACAAGATCATGGGTCAGCTGGCCGAAGAGCTGGACTTCCCATTCAAACGCTGCGGCAAGGTGCTGGTGGGCAATACCCCCGAGGACATGGAGCAGCTGGAGCGCACCATGAAGCAGGGTGCCGTCAACGGCTGCACCGGCCTTGAGATGATCGACGAGAAAAAACTGCATGAGCTGGTGCCCGCCGTGGTGGGCAAGTTTGCCATGTGGTCCAAGAACAGCGGCATCATGGATCCGTTCCTGTACACGGTGGCTCTGGCCGAGAACGCACACGCCAACGGCGTGGACTTCTTCTTTGACCACAAGGTCACGGCCATCACCCGCGAGAACGAGCTGTACTATCTGCATACCGAGCACGGCGACGTCTGCACCCGCTGGGTGATCAACGCCGCAGGTCTGGGCGCAAAGCAGATCTCCGACCTGCTGGGCCTAACCAGCTACCGTGTCATCGGCTCCCGCAGCAACTACATCATCCTGCACAAGCGCATGGGCAAGCTGCTGCCCATGCCGGTGTACCCCGTGCCCAGCAATACCTACATGGGCATCCACATCACCCCCACCGTGGACGGCAACGTTACCGTGGGCCCGGATGCCGAGAACACCGATGTGCTGGACGACTATGGTGTGCCCCAGGCCAACATGGACAGCTTGGCAGTGGAAGGCGCAAAGCTATGGCCCCACATTTTCAAGAAAGACCAGATCCGTACCTTCGCAGGCATCCAGCCCAAGTGGGTGGATGAGAACGGTGCCATTCAGGACTGGAAGGTGGAGATCCGGGACGACGTGGCTCCCAATGCCGTCAACCTCGTGGGCATCGAGTCCCCGGGCCTGACCGGCAGCGTGCCGCTGGCCCGCTACGTTATTGGCCTGATGCTGGAGCACGAGAAGTTCGAGGCAAATCCCGGCTTCGACCCGCACCACAAGGGCATCGTCAAGTTTGCAGAGTGCACTCCGGAGCAGCAGGCAGAGCTCATCGCTCAGAACCCCGATTACGGCGAGATGATCTGCAGCTGTGAGGAAGTGACCAAGGCGGAGATCCTGCAGGCCATCCACAACCCGCTGGGCGTCTCCACCATGACCGGCATCAAGTACCGCACCCGCGCCATGATGGGCGGCTGTCAGGGCGGTTTCTGCCAGATGAAGATCGAGAACTTCATCGAGCAGGAGCTGGGCACCGAGCCGGAGAACATTCGTTACAGCCGTCAGGGCTCGTGGGTTCTGACCGGAACCATGCGGAAGGAGGAGAACTGAGCGATGGAACAGAAGGACGTTGTGATTATTGGCGGCGGTCCCGCAGGTCTTGC
>DCCL01000238.1 GCA_002313795.1 Faecalibacterium prausnitzii | reverse complement strand
CAAAATTGGATACAATATAAAAAAGACATTTTCACGGAGGACTCTATGGAATATATCGGTATCCAGAAGAAAAACGGCAGCGTGGTGGAAGCCTTGCAGCAGGCCATTCTGTCCGGACAGATTCCGGCGGACACCGAAATGACCCAGAATGAACTGGCTGAAAGCCTTGGAGTCTCGCGTATGCCGGTGCGGGAAGCTTTGATGATCCTTGAATATCAAGGCCTTATTATCCGCCTGCCCAACAACCATGTAAAAGCTGCTGATTTGAATGAGGATGCACTTCGGCAGATTTTGGCGTTAGGTGCGCAGCTGGAACGGCGGGCCATGCGTGCGCTGCCGCAGGATGCTGCGTTGGCAGGCGGCGAGATGCTGCAACACCGCACCCTGCGGAATGCGATTGTCTATCCACTGCACAGGAAGCTTTTGGAGAGCATTCAGGAGACCTACATTGCCTTTGCAGTCGGTGCCCGCCCGGAGCCGGTAAATGATCGGCTGTCCCGGTTGCTGACACTGGATCGTCAGGGTTCTCCCGAGGTGCTGGATGCATGGAACGCCTACGAAGAAGAACTGCTGCATCTGATTTTAACAGTAAGGAGTCAATATGCTGGGACTGAAACCCATTAAACTGCTGCCTGCCCGCGAGCGGGTGGCTTCGGCGCTGCGGGAAGCCATTATCTCAAAAAACATTCCAGAGGGAACCGAGCTGACGCTGGAAAGCACAGCACAGCAGCTTGGCGTTTCGGTGACCCCGGTGCGGGAGGCGTTTCAAATCCTTGCACGGGACGGTCTGTTGGAAGTCAAGCAGAACAAGTGCGCCGTGGTGCTGGGGGTGACCGAAAAGACCATCCGGGAACATTACCAGCTGCGTGCCGCACTGGAAGGTACCGCCTGTATGCTCTGCTGCCAGAATGGGGCCGACCTTTCCAAGATCAAAAACTGTGTGGATACGGCAGAACAGGCGCTTTCCCACCGGCAGAGTGGGAACTATACCAACTACAATCAATCCTTCCATTTTGAGATCTGGAAAGCGGCCAACAACGAAAAGATGCAGAAGATGCTGTCGGAACTGTGGAACGGAATGTCCATCGGCGTGGAAATGACTGAACTGGACTACGCCCTCAATTCCCAACGGGAGCACAAGCTGATTTTTGCGGCGCTGGAAGCGCGGGATGCGTTGGGGGCTCGGACAGAGATGGAAAAGCACATCTACCGCAGCATGGACGATGCACTGACCTATTATCTATAAGTAGCGTGGAGCGGGCAGAGAAGGTTCTGCCCGCTCTTTTGCTGTCCCTGTATGCCTTGCACAAAAATCGCCCGGAAAATTATATTTTTCGACAAAAGTGTAACAAACCTCTTGACAAGCAGAAGTTTCGGGTGTATTCTTGCATCGTCAAATGGATACATTATCAAAGATTTGAGATAAACAAAAACAAGAGACACTGCCGAATCTCTCCGGAAATCAGGTCGGAGAAACCTCTTCCAAGAAGGGAAGAGGAGCTGTGAGGGCACAGCACGGCAGAAAAAGACCCTGTGCCATTCGGTGCAGCTGGGGTGTTCCGCACATCAGTGCTCGTGTCACACTGATAAATGGATACATTATCAAAAACTAAAAGGAGGATACCCCAGTATGAGTCCATCAACAATCACCCTGCTGTTTCTTCTCTTCGCGGTCGTTATGTTCGTGCTTGAGAAGATTCCTCTCGGTGTGACTTCCATGATCGTCTGTCTCGGTCTGGTCGTCACCGGAGTGCTGGATATCAAGACCGCCTTTGCGGGCTTCATCGACAGCAACGTTATCCTGTTCGTCGCCATGTTCGTCGTGGGCGGCGCTCTGTTTGAAACAGGCATGGCCAACAAGATCGGCGGCATCGTCACCCACTTTGCCAAATCAGAGCGCAGCCTTATCATTGCCATTATGGTCATCGTTGGCCTGATGAGCGGCGTTCTTTCCAATACCGGCACCGCAGCCGTCCTCATCCCTGTGGTCATCGGCATCGCAGCTAGGTCCGGTTATGCCCGCTCCAAGCTGCTGATGCCGCTGGTCTTCGCAGCGGCCATGGGCGGCAACCTCTCCCTCATCGGTGCCCCGGGTAACCTCATCGCCCAGAGCGCTCTGGACGAGATTGGCCTTTCCTTCGGCTTCTTCGAGTACGCCGTCGTGGGCCTGCCCATCCTCATTGCCGGCATCCTCTTCTACGCCACCATCGGCGAGAAGCTGCTGCCCACCCATGAGGTGAAGGACGAGGGTGCTTTCAGCACCGAGCAGGATTTCAGCAATGTCCCCAAGTGGAAGCAGATTCTCTCGCTGGTCATCCTGATCCTGACCCTGCTGGGCATGATCTTCGAAAAGCAGATCGGCATCAAGCTCTGCATCACCGGCGGCATCGGAGCTCTGGCCCTCATCCTCACCGGTGTCATCTCTGAGAAGGATGCACTGAAGTCCATCGACCTCAAGACCATCTTCCTCTTCGGCGGCACCCTGTCGCTGGCCTCTGCACTGGATAAGACCGGCGCAGGTGCCGAGATCGCCAACATCGTCATCAGTGCTCTGGGCGAGAATCCCTCTCCCTATGTGCTGACCTTCGTGGTGTTCATCCTGTGCTGCGTCATGACCAACTTCATGTCCAACACCGCCACCACGGCCCTGATGGTGCCCATCTGCCTGAGCATTGCCCAGGGCATGGGCGCAGACCCCCGCGCTGTCCTGATGGCCTGTGTCATCGGCGGCTCCTGCGCCTACGCGACCCCCATCGGCATGCCCGCCAACACCATGGTGGTGTCCGCAGGCGGCTATACCTTCAAGGATTACGCCAAAGCTGGCCTGCCCCTCATCGTGATCGCCACCATCGTGAGCATGATCATCCTTCCCATCGCATTTCCGTTCTTCCCGCAGTGATGCAGGCGGAACGTTGAATGAGTGATACAACGCGCAACCGTACCAGACCAAATCTTCAAGGAGGCATTGGAATGAACAAGCAGGAACAGGTGCAGCAGATGACGACCTATATGGC
>DCCL01000148.1:1450-4100 GCA_002313795.1 Faecalibacterium prausnitzii | reverse complement strand
AGCTCTGCCTTGACGCAGATGTCTGTGTACCACTGTGCAAAGTTCTCTTCCTGACTGGTGATCGCCTGTACGAGCTTTTTGTTGTCTTTTGCCATTTTATTCTTATCCTCCCAAGGCCGTGCGCCAAACGCTCATCGTTCCGCACGAACCCATATATAAAGCCCCGCCGCGGTTCCTGCCGTGTGCAGGGGTGCGGATGCGGGGCTTCTTTCCTGAATCGATCAGCGGCTCAAGCCTTGTGGCTGTCCACAAAGTTCACCACATCGCCCACGGTGCGTAGGTTCTCGATGGCGTCGTCGGGCACCTCGATGCCGAACTCATCCTCAAGCGTCATCACCATGTCCACGATATCAAGGCTGTCAGCCTCAAAATCGCCCATGATGTCGCTGTCCATCGTGATCTTAGCGGGGTCGATGTCCAGTTGTTCTGCCAGCAGTGCGCGGATCTTTTCAAACGTATCCATGATCGCGGTCTCCTTTTTGTGCAATAATTTCGCATTTTTGCATATTTACGCTGCGCGGGCCGTGGCAGCGGCACACCTCCCCTTGGCGGGCCTGCCGTCCCCCACACAGAACGCTCTCTTTTTTTATATCCCATGACATGCTCCTTGTCAAGCCCCGTTTTGCTCCCGGCGGCAAAAATCCGGACAAAAAATCCAATCAAATTTTGTCTGCTACGTCTTTTCTGCTTGACAGAACCGCCGTTCCTTCTTATAGTAATAATAGTTCTTCGCAGCGCTGTCTGCGCCGGAGGGTCAAAGGAGTTCCGCTATGAAGCTTTCATTTACCAAAATGCAGGGCTGCGCCAACGATTATATCTATCTGGACTGCCGTAAGAGCGGCGTCCCGGAGAACATCGCAGCCCTTTCACAGAAACTTTCCGCACGGCACTTTTCCATCGGTGCCGACGGCATCATCTGCATCTGCGCCCCCAGCACCCCCGGTGCCGATGGCCGGATGCGCATCTTCAACGCCGACGGCAGTGAGGCACAGATGTGCGGCAACGGCGTCCGGTGCGTGGCCGAGTGGCTGTACACCCACGGCGTGGAAAAGCCCCGCCTCGCCATCGACACCAACAGCGGCCTGAAGGTCGTCACCCGGCAGGGGAAAGAGCTTTGGCAGGTGGAGATGGGCGAGTATTCCACCATGGCAGCGGCCCTGCCCGCCCTGAACATGGGCGAAGGCCCGCTGGTCAACTGCCCGCTGGAAGCTGCCGACACCCAGTGGAACGTGACCTGCATCAGCGTGGGCAACCCCCACTGCGTGACCGTGGTGGATGATGTGGACAGCCTGAAGCTGGAAGAACTGGGCCCCTGCTTCGAGAACCACCCCAACTTCCCGGAGCGCATCAACACCGAGTTCGTACAGATCCTTGACCTCACCCACCTGAAAATGCGGGTCTGGGAACGGGGCAGCGGCGAGACCTGGGCCTGCGGCACCGGCACCTGCGCCACCGTGGCAGCCCTGACTGAGCTGGGCATCTGCCCTGCCGGGGAGGACGTCCATGTGGCCCTGCGGGGCGGCGAGCTGATCATCCGGGTGCTGCCGGGCCGGAAGCTGCTCATGACCGGCGGTGCCGTCACCGTCTGCGAGGGCACTGCAGAAGTTTAACAGCGTGCTTTCCCGCCGGGAAAGCCATCAATCATAAAGCGAGGGAAAGTCACCATGAAAATGAACAAGCACTATAACGAGCTGAAAGCCAGCTACCTCTTCGTGGACATTGCCCACAAGGTGGCCGCTTATCAGGAAGCACACCCCGAGAAGGAGATCATCCGCCTGGGCATCGGCGATGTGACCCAGCCTCTGGCCAAGTGCGTCGTGGACGCCATGCACGCTGCCGTCACCGAAATGGGCACCAAAGAGGGCTTCCACGGCTACGGCCCCGAGCAGGGCTATCCCTTCCTGAAGCAGGCCATCCAGGGCTACTACGCAGGCCGGGGTACCAAGCTGGAGGAAGACGAGATCTTCATCTCCGACGGTGCCAAGAGCGATCTGGCCAACATCCTGGGCCTGTTCGACACCGACAACACCGTTCTCGTTCCGGATCCTGTCTACCCCACCTATGTGGACGACAACGTGACCGACGGCCGCAAGATCATCTATGGCCGCACCAGCCAGGAGAACGGCTTTCTGGGCATGCCCGATGACAGCGTGAAGGCAGACATCATCTACATCTGCAGCCCCAACAACCCCACCGGCGCTGCCTACACCCGTGAGCAGCTCAAGGCATGGGTAGAGTACGCTAAGAAGAACAACGCCATCATCCTCTACGATGCAGCCTACGAGTGCTTCATCTCCGACGGCGAGCTGGCCCGCAGCATCTTCGAGGTGGAAGGTGCCCGGGAGTGCGCCATTGAGATCTGTTCCTTCTCCAAGATCGCAGGCTTCACCGGCACCCGCTGCGGCTACACCGTGGTGCCCAAAGAGCTGGAGCGTGACGGCATGAGCCTGAACAAGCTGTGGCTCCGCCGCCAGACCACCAAGTTCAACGGCGTGCCCTATATCGTGCAGCGGGGCGCTGCTGCCGTCTTTACCGAAAGCGGCATGGCTGAGATCCAGCAGAATCTGGACTACTACCGCAAGAATGCCAAGGTCATCGCTGACGCTCTGGACGAGTGCGGTGTGTGGTACTGCGGCGGCAAGAACAGCCC
>DCCL01000148.1:0-1351 GCA_002313795.1 Faecalibacterium prausnitzii | reverse complement strand
CTGCGGCGTGGTCGGCACCCCGGGCGTGGGCTTCGGTGAGTGCGGCGAAGGCTACTTCCGCCTGACCGCTTTCGGTGACGCAGAGAAGACCAAAATCGCTGCAGAGCGCATCAAAAACGCCATCAAGGCTCTGTGATCTTATAAGCAACAGCAAAGGGAGGTTCCCCCGTCGGGGAGCCTCCCTTTTGTCATGCTATGGTATTACCGCTCAAACGTGGTGCTGAGGGTCGTGCTCCATTCTTCGCCCGGAGCAAGGCAGGCTGCAGCGGCCCGCTGGCTCCACTCCGTGGTGTCCTCCACCGAGGCAGGCAGCGAGTTCCACGGCTCGATGCAGACGAACCGCAGCGGCTTCGACAGAGCCGACCAGATGAGGCTGTAGGGGAAGCTGGACACGTCACAGACGATGTGACGGCCCGTGTCCTTCTCGTAGATGCCCAGCGTTCTGGTGCGCAGGCTCGCCATGCAGAAACTGTCGTTGTCGAAGAGGTCATTCGTCAGCTGGATGGCCTGCTGGTTCTTCCACTGGTAATAGCACTTGCCGCTCAGCAGGCCGCCTGCACCGGCGTCCAGGATGACCGGGCTTTCGGGCTGGTCGAACCGGAACTCATAGTCCTCCACAGTGTGCTGGTCATCGAAGGGCAGATTGAAAGCCGGGTGGTAGCCGATGCCGAACCGCAGCTCCTCGTCGCCGGGGTTTTTCACCGTGAGGGTGTGATGCACCGTCTTTCCCTCCAGCCGGAAGGTGCTGATGAGCAGGAAACCAAAGGGGAAACGCTCTGCCTTCATGGCGTCATCCGGGCGCAGCTCCAGCTGAATGGTATCCCCTTCCGCCTTCAGCAGGGTGTGCTCCACGTCCCGGGCAAAGCCGTGCTGACCGCCCTTGTAAGTCCTGCCGCCGTGGGTGAAGCAGCCGTCTTTCAGCTTGCCCGTCCAGGGAAAGAGGATGGGCGCATGGCGCTTCCACACCGCCGGGTCTGCCTGCCAGAGCATCTCCTCGCCTGCCGCGTTTTTCAGGCTGACGGCTTCTGCACCGTGGGTATCCACCGTAAGGCTCAAAAATTCATTCTGAATGGTCGCCTGCATTGTTCTTCGCCCCTTTTTCAGCATTTTGTGATTTCAGTATACTCTCCTCCGGGCAAAAAGCCAAGGGGATTCACGCATTCCCGACCGGAAGAATAAGCTGTACCGAATCACATTCTGTTTTGAGCAAAGGAGTTTTTGCCATGCCTACCGGAACTTTACGCATCCAGACCTTTGCGGCCCGGCAGTCCAGCCCCGTGGAAGGGGTGACGGTGACGGTCAGCGGCGACGGCTTCACCGCCACCCGCCTGACCGATGCCGAGGGCGCTGG
>DCCL01000116.1:8619-10800 GCA_002313795.1 Faecalibacterium prausnitzii | reverse complement strand
GCGTGCCTGCCCCAAACCCTGCTTACTAATAATTATAGTAAGGCATACAAACAGCCACAAGAACAAATAAACTAACTGCGGAAATTAGCGCATACTTCAAATCATTAGGACCATCTTTGACAACTTCTTTAATAGCCGCAACTAATGAGAAAACGAAAGCAAATGGAAAAATCCACCAAATTTTAATCAGGCCATACATGACAAGATTTTCCATAATAACCTCCATAGCGTATCAGCTGATGACAAAGGTTTGAATTGTCGGATCAAGGTGAGTATACCATATTGCCAATCAAAAAGCACCCCATATTGTAGATCTTAACCATTTTGCTGCGTACGTGCGTACAGAAAGCTGGTACGCACGCACACAGCGATTGCCCCCAAACTCGCCATGTAGCACAAAAGACAGGATACCACCCTCATGGTGATACCCTGCCTTTGCTCGTTTACCGTTCTGCGTACTCTTTCCGCAGAACTTGTCGGGGCAAGGCCCCTCCATCTGCTAACGCAGACCGTTCTGTTGCTCAAACACCCCACTGGGGTGTTTGTTGCTATCGCAAACGCAAACCTCCGATAAACAAAAAATGTACCCGAACCCTTTTTCGTAAAGAATTGGGTTCGAGTACGAACTGTATGGTGGACGGTACAGGACTCGAACCTGTGACCTCCTGCACGTCAAGCAGATGCTCTACCAGCTGAGCTAACCGTCCATATTCTGTTGTGTCGTGACGACTCCAATATAATATCATAGCTTGGCCGCAAAAGCAATACTTTTTTGAAAAAATTTCTGATTTTGGCGAAGAAAAGGTAAAAATGGGTGCAAAAAGCCCCGGCGGCGTCCGGAAAGGGACAGTGCCGGGGAGAAAACAGCGGAAACTTACTGGTTCACCTCAGGGAAGCCTTCCAGCTTGGAGGTGCAGCAGGGGCAGCGGACTGCCTTGATGGGGATCTCGCTCTGGCAGTAGGGGCACTTCTTGGTAGTGGGCTCCTTGGGCTCCTCCGCAGGCTTCTTGTGCAGCATGTTGATGGCCTTGATGGTCACGAACAGCACGAACGCCACGATGAGGAAGTTGATGACGGCGTTGAGGAAAGAACCGACGCCGATGCCCACGTCGCCGATCTGGATGACGACGTCCGAGAAATCGGCGTTGAAGAACAGACCGATGATGGGGGAGATGATGTCGTTGACCAGAGAGTTGACGATGGCGGTGAAAGCCGAGCCGACGACCACACCGACTGCCATATCCAGCACGTTGCCGCGCATGGCGAAGGCCTTGAACTCCTCAAAGAACTTCTTGATGCCGCTGATGTTTTTTTCTGACATGGTAAATACCGCTCCTTTTGCCGCAAAGGCATGATATACCTATATAATACAGGATATACCGGACACTTTCAAGAGAGAAGCGGCTGTCAGCAGGCCGGAGCGGGGCACAACAGCGCCTGAACGGCGCATCAGACCTGATGCTCTGCGATCCACTGGCTCATCTGCTGGGCAATGGCCTTGATGGAGCCATCCTTGAAGGGCACCTGCAGACCGGCGGTCTCGCACAGCTCGGTGTAGCTGGCGGTGCCGGCCTTGCGGACAAGGCGGAGATAGCGCTGCCATGCGTCCTTGTGGTCTTTCAGGCTCAGCAGGAAGAACTGCAGGGCAGCCATGGTGGACAGGCAGTAATCGATATAATAGAAGGGGCACTCGTAGATGTGGAGCTGACGCTGCCAGCCGGCACCGCGGCCATAGAAGGGCAGGTTGTCAAAATCGATCCAGGGGCGATACTTGTGCTCCAGTTCCAGCCAGGTCTGGTTCCGCTGGTCGGGAGTCAGGTCGGGGTTCTGGTACATGATGTGCTGGAACTCATCCACAGCGCAGCCGTAGGCCAGAAAGAGGAAGCTGTCTTCTGCGTGGAGCAGGGAATACTTGTCGGTGTCCTTGCCGAAGAGCAGATGATGCCAGGGGGCAGTGAGAAACTCCATGGCCATGGAGTGGATCTCGGCGCTCTCCATGCCGGGGCACTCGAGGTCGGCAGGGATCTTGGGATTCCGCTCGGCCACATAGCCCTCGAAGGCATGGCCGCACTCATGGGTCAGCACATCCACATCGGCAGAGGTGTTATTCCAGTTGGCGAAGATGAAGGGGGCCTTGTAGGCGGGCAGGCTGGTCATGTAGCCGCCGGACATCTTGCCGGG
>DCCL01000116.1:0-8563 GCA_002313795.1 Faecalibacterium prausnitzii | reverse complement strand
TCCTGCATGAAGTCGATGAACTCGGCCGTCTCGGGGCTGAGTTCATGGTACATGGTGCGGGCAGCGGCCATCCGGGCGTCGTAACCCTCAATGGGCTTGGGGTTGCCGTCCTTGAAGGCCACCGGCAGGTCGGCAAAGATGGGATGCTGGATGCCGGTGCGCTTGTTCTTCAGGGCGATGACCTTCTGCAGCTCGGGCACCACGTCCCGGGCCACCTGATTGCGGAAGCGCTTGATGTCTTCGGGGCCGTAGCCGATGCGGTTCATCCGGACATAGGAGAGCTCGCTGTAGTCATGGTAGCCCAGCACCTGTGCCTGTTGGTTCAGGTTCTTGACGATCTTGGTGTACAGGTCGTCCAACTCAGCCCGGTGGGCATCGAAGTAGCCGGCCTCTGCCTCATAAGCAGCCCGGCGGGTAGCGGGGTCGGTGCTCTCCTTATAGGGGCCCAGCTGGGGGATGGTGAGCTGCTTGCCGTCCAGCTCCACCAGAGCACCGCCGTAGATCTGCTGATAAGTGCTGACGAGGGCGTTGTACTCCTGCTGCAGGGCCACGGTACGGTCGTCCATGCCCAGAACGGCGTTCTTCATGCCGGCCACACAGGTGGAGCCGAAAGCCTCGGTCAGGGCGTCCACATGGGGGTTGGCCAGGAAAGCACGGCTGATCTGAACACTGGCATTTGC
The DNA here is from genome assembly GCA_002313795.1 of Faecalibacterium prausnitzii. GTDB lineage: Bacteria > Bacillota > Clostridia > Oscillospirales > Ruminococcaceae > Faecalibacterium > Faecalibacterium prausnitzii_L. The sequence goes on along the minus strand of DCCL01000116.1, from coordinate 7,883 downwards.
CACGGCGGGGCCGTTGGCGTCGAAAAAGTCCTGCTCGGCTTTCCAGTAGGCATCGCGGGTGTCGCAGGTGTAGTGGATGTTGGCGAGGTTGGCAGCGGTGTTGTAGTCGGCAAATGCACGGCTCTGCTCGTAATAGGTCTCCACAAGGGCCTCGCCGCTGTCGGCAGCGGCAGCTTTGGCGGCCAGCTCCTTGCAGCGGGCCAGCAGCGCGTCGATGTCGGGGCGGGTATAGGTCATCTCACTGAATTTCATCGTGAAAAATTCCTTTCCGGGAGCGCTGGCTCCCAATCGATATCATGCCCATCTTATCACGTTTGATCCGAAAAAGAAAGTCTTTTGCCGTTTGCGCCGTGGCTGTCTGCGCTTTTATCGCGGGTCGGGAAAAGAGCACTGCGCCAAATGTGCGGCACTGTCCGATGAGATTTGTGAAGTTCACCAAAAATAGAATGCTGTTCTTGTTAAACCTGTTGCATCGTGTGATTGCAACAGCGCGAAAAAAGGCATATAATAGCAGTATCAACAGAGTAAGGCCATGCGCGTCAAGTGCCGCATCAACGGGGAGTTGTGCTGCGGACGAAGGGAGACCCGCGGTGCATGGCCTGCATCCCGCTGCTGCATGACCTGGGTGCGGGCGAGGCCGTCTGCACGGCTTTGGCCCGGAAGTGAAGTTTGTTGAACTCACGCCCTCCTTTGTGCGGTTTGTCACAGGGAGGGCGTTTTTGCTGCCCTCCCGTAAGTTCCTGAAAAACAGGAGGACAGTTGATATGAGAAACAAAAGAAATTCCATTCGCACCCTGACCATGCTGGCACTGCTGACGGCCATGAGCATCGTCTTTGCCCGTGTGCTCACCGTCTCCACCGGCTTCCTGCGGTTCAACCTCGGCGCACTGCCCACCCATCTGGCGGCGGTCTGGTTCGGCCCGCTGGGCGGCTTTGCAGTGGGTGCCGTGGCCGACCTCATCGGCGGCACACTTTCCGGCTATTCCGTCAACCCGCTCATCACGCTGGGTGCCGGTTCGGTGGGTCTGGTGTCCGGCCTGCTGTTCCAGAAGCTGAGCCATCTGCGGCTGGGCCTGCGGCTCCAGTGCAGCATCCTGGCAGGCCATCTGGTGGGTTCGGTGGTCATCAACTCGCTGGCGCTCCATATCTTTTATAATTATCCGTGGTCGCTGCTGGCGGCACGCATCCCCAATGCCCTCATCCTCAGCGCAGTGAATACGGTGCTGGTCCGCATCCTGCTGGAAAACAAGGCACTGGCGTCCATGGTAAAGAGCAGAGCATAAGATCAGCCCTCTTCGCCATACCGGGGAAGAGGGCTTTCTGTAAAAGGAAGAAACTATGAACTACGAAGAAGCAATGCAATATATCCACGCGGTGCAGTGGGCCGGGCATAAGCCGGGCCTGACCCGCACCCGCACCCTGCTGGCGGCGCTGGGCGACCCTCACAAACAGCTTCGGTTCGTCCATGTGGCCGGCACCAACGGCAAGGGCAGCACCGCCGCCATGCTGGCGTCCTGCCTGCAGGCGGCAGGATATAAGGTGGGCCTTTACACCTCGCCCTTCATCAACCGGTTCAATGAGCGCATCCAGGTGAACGGGGTACAGATCCCCGATGAGGCGCTGGTGCGGCTGGTGGAGAAAGTCCGCCCGGCTGCAGACGCCATGGCCGATGTGCCCACCGAGTTCGAGATCATCACGGCGCTGGGGATGCTCTGGTTCGCTGAGCAGAAGTGTGACATTGTGGTGCTGGAAGTGGGCCTCGGCGGTACGCTGGATTCCACCAACGTCATCGACCCGCCGGAGTGCGCGGTCATCACGGCACTGGGGATGGACCATGTGAAAGAGCTGGGGCCCACCATCGCGGACATCGCAGCCGCCAAGGCCGGCATCATTAAGCCGGGCAGCCCGGTGGTGAGCTATGGCGGGGTGCCGGAAGCCGATGCGATCATTGCAAAGGTGGCTGCAGAGCAGCACGCTCCCCTCACGGTGGTAGACTTCTCCCGACTGAAGGTGGAGGGCGGCGACCTGGACGCAGTGACCTTTGATTTTGATGGACTGGACGGTATCCGTCTGCCCCTCATCGGCAGCTACCAGCCGAAGAACGCGGCCCTTGCGATTACGGCCCTGCGGGTGCTGCGGCAGCGGGGATGGAACATCCCGGACAGTGCCATCCGCACCGGCCTGGAACAGGTGAGCTGGCCCGGGCGGTTCGAGCTGCTGCGGCATTCTCCGGCCTTCCTGCTGGACGGCAGCCACAACGCCCACGGTATGCGGGCCACGGTCCAGAGCCTGAAAGACCGTTTCTCTGGGCAGAAGTTCGTCTTCCTGCTGAGCATCATGGCAGATAAGGATGTGGATGAGATGCTGGCCCTTTTGATGCCGCTGGCGGAGCAGTTCGTCACTGTGACGGCCCACACGCCCCGGGCCATGTCGGCAGAGACGCTGGCAGAGCACATCCGCACCCGGGGCGGCAGGGCGCAGGCCGCAGAGAGCATCCCGGCGGGGGTGGCCCTTGCGGTAAAGCTGGCCGGGAACGGGCCGGTGTGTGCCCTTGGCACCCTCTACTTCTCCGGCGATGTCCGGCAGGCATTCACGCAGCTGACTGCACAGTAAGGCGGAGTGCATCAGACAAAAAGAAAAGCGATGGCTCAGTGCAGGTGAGCCATCGCTTTTTTGCCCTTTCGGGCAAGCAGGGTAAATGATAAGAAGGTAAATGAAGGAAATAGCGTAATAATAAAGAAGGTAAAAACATGAAGAATGAAACAAAGGAAGGAGAAAGACTTATGTATCCAACAGCCTGCCTTTGTTGGATACAACAATAGCACGAATGAAGAGAAAATACAAGCCCTTTTTTGAAAAAATTCTCCTGAATGAGTCAAAAAACCATACTTTTGGCACAACGCACAAATCGCGGGGAACTTTCGACAGCAATTTGACGAAGCACCGCCGCCATAAATTCTCATAAGCCGGGCCCCGGCTCTTGCACGTCAGGACAGGGTGTGTTAAGATGATATTGTTAAAATGAGAAGTCTGCGCTGAATGGACGCAGATGGGATGAGATGGAAAAAGACAAAGGAGAATATAGATGTTGAAAGAGGCAGTGAACGGCGAAAAAGCGCCCCTGTTCGGCGGGCGTGCACCGCTGTTCTCACAGAAAGACCTGCTGCGGCTGGTGGGGCCGCTGCTGGTGGAACAGTTTCTGGCCGTGACCGTGGGCATGGCAGATACCATGATGGTCTCCCGCTGCGGTGAGGCGGCCATCTCGGGCGTCAGCCTTGTGGATATGATCAACAACCTCATCATTGTGCTGTTTGCGGCGCTGGCCACCGGCGGTGCGGTGGTGGTGAGCCAGTATCTGGGTGCACGGGAGCAGAAAAAGGCCAATGCCAGCGCAGGCCAGCTCATCCTGCTGAGCGCTTTGCTGGGTGCAGGTGTGGCGCTGCTCTGCTTTACGCTGGCCCGGCCCATGATAAAAGCCTGCTACGGCTCCATCGATGCGGACGTGCTGGACGCCGGTGTGCTCTACCTGAAGATCACGGCCCTGAGCTATCCCTTCCTTGCACTTTACAACGCGGGCGCGGCCCTGTTCCGCAGCATGGGCAACTCCAAGATCTCCATGCAGATCAGCATCCTGATGAACATCATCAATATCGTGGGCAACGCGGTCTGCATCTTCGGCCTGAAGATGGGAGTCGATGGCGTGGCATGGCCCAGCGTGGTCTCCCGTGTCATCGCGGCGGTGCTCATCCTGGCCCGCTGCTATCAGAAGGGTCATGCCCTCACGGTGCCCAAGACCGTGAAGCTGGATACCGGCATGGCAAAGCGTATCCTCGGCATCGGCGTGCCCTCGGCCTTTGAGAACAGCCTGTTCGAGGCGGGCCGCATCGTGGTGGTGAGCATGATCTCCACCTTCGGCACCGTCCAGATCGCAGCCAACGCTGTGGCGAACAACCTCGACGGTATGGGCTGCATCCCAGGCAAGGCCATTGGTCTGGCAATGATAACCGTTGTGGGCCGGTGCGTGGGTGCCGGGGATAACGAACAGGCTGTCTACTACACCAAAAAACTGGTGGGCTGGGCCTACCTCGTCATGGGCCTGCTCAACGGCCTGATCCTGATCTTTGTCCGGCCTCTGGTGGGCATCTATGAGCTTTCCGGCGAGACGATGGAGCTTTCCATCATTCTGGCCTGCATCCATGCGGGCTTCGCCATGCTGCTCTGGCCGGTGTCCTTCGTGCTGCCCAATGCCCTCCGTGCTGCCAACGATGTCCAGTTCACCATGGTGGTGTCCATTGCCAGCATGGCCTGCTGGCGGATCGGCTTCAGCTATATCATCGGCGTCCGGATGGGGATGGGGGCCATCGGTGTCTGGATCGCCATGGTGGTAGACTGGGTCTGCCGTGTGACCTGCTTCGTGACCCGGTTCAGGAGCGGGGTCTGGAAAGAAAAATACAAGGCGTGAAATAAGAAAGGGATTCGGAATGAAACTTATCAGCTGGAATGTGAACGGGCTGCGCGCCTGTCTGACCCATGATTTTGCCGCGAGCTTTGCCGCGCTGGATGCAGATATCTTCTCGGTGCAGGAGACCAAGATGCAGCCCGGCCAGGCGGATTTTGCCCCGGGGGGTTATACGGAGTATACATACTCGGCCGAGAAGAAGGGCTATTCCGGTACGGCCTGCTGGTGCAAAGAGCAGCCGCTCCGGGTGACCACCGGCATCGGCATCGAGGAGCACGACCATGAGGGCCGGGTGCTGACGCTGGAATACCCCGGCTTCTATCTCGTCAACTGCTATACCCCCAACAGTCAGGACGGACTGAAACGTCTGGACTACCGGATGACCTGGGAGGATGCCTTCCGGGCCTACCTGCTGGCACTGGACGCGAAAAAGCCAGTCATCCTCTGCGGCGACCTGAACGTGGCCCATGAGGAGATCGATATCAAGAACGCAAAGACCAACCGCATGAGCGCAGGCTTCACCGACCAGGAACGGGCCAAGATGACCGAACTGCTGGCGGCAGGTTTCACCGACAGCTTCCGTGCCATCCATCCCGATGAGGTGAAATACAGCTGGTGGAGCTACCGGTTCCATGCCCGGGAGAAGAATGCGGGCTGGCGCATCGACTATTTCATCGTATCCAACCGCATTGCGGAGAAGATCAAAGCGGCTGAGATCCACAACGAGGTGTTCGGCTCCGACCACTGTCCGGTAGAGCTGGACATCGACCTGTAAGGAGGACTTATGCTCAAAAATTACCTGCTCGTATTTCTGGTCTCCATGCTCCCTCTCATCGAGCTGCGCGGTGCCATCCCCATCGGCATCGGCATGGGACTGCCCATGCTGCCCACCTATCTTGTCTGCGTGGTGGGCAATATGCTGCCGGTGCCCTTTATTTACCTGTTTGCCCGGCGGTTCCTCATCTGGGGCTATCACAAGCCCCTCATCGGCCCCTTCTGCCGCTTCTGCATCGTCAAGGGCGAAAAGGGAGGCCGCGCGCTGGAAGCCAAGGCCGGCAAGGGCCTGGTGATGGCACTGCTGCTCTTTGTAGGCATCCCTCTGCCGGGCACCGGTGCATGGACCGGCACGCTGGCAGCATCCATTCTGGATATGAAGTTCAAGGACGTGCTCATCGCCTGCATGGGCGGCGTGCTGCTGGCCGGCATCATCATGGGTCTGGCAAGTGCAGGCCTGCTGGGTGCACTGAGCAGCCTGTTCGCAGTGTGACCTGTCCGGCCGGGAGGGCTGGTTTTCTGATGAGAAATATGCTAGAATAACATCAATGTGTCTTTACAAGACAAAGAAAGGACGATAAACGGTGAACGAGGCTTTGAACCAGAAGATCGACGCATTTATTGCGGCGAACAAGGAACAGATTCTGAACGATATCGCAACGCTGGTCTCCATCAACAGTGTGGAGGGCACCCCGGAGGAGGGCGCACCATACGGTGCAGGCCCCCGCAAGGCTCTGGACAAAACGCTGGAGCTGGCCGCAGGCATGGGTCTTGCCACCCGCAACTGTGAGAACCACATCGGCTATGCCGAGCTGGCAGGCGCAGACCCGGAGAAGTATCTGGCGACCATCTGCCATGTGGACGTGGTGCCTGAGGGCAACGGCTGGACGGAAGACCCCTTCAAGATGGAGATCCGGGACGGCTGGATGATCGGCCGCGGCGTGGCAGACGACAAGGGCCCTATGGTGGCTACCCTGTACGCTCTGAAGTTCCTCAAGGAGGAGGGCGTCTCCCTGCGCTACCCCATCCGCGCTCTGGTGGGTGACAACGAGGAGACCCACATGCACGATGTGGACTACTACCTCGCCAACTACCCGGCTCCGGTCTTCTGCTTCACTCCGGACGCCGAGTTCCCGGTCTGCAACGGTGAGAAGGGCCACTTTGACGGCAAGCTGGTCAGCCCGGTCTGCAACGGCTTCATCAAGGACTTCGTGGGCGGCGTCGCCACCAACGCAGTGCCCGACCGTGCCAGCGCTCTGGTAGCAACTGACATCACCAAGCTGCGCAACGCCCCCAACATCACGCTGGAGCCGGAAGGCGATGGCGTCCGCATCCGCGGCTGGGGTAAGTCCGGCCACGCAGCCATGCCGGAAGGCACCGTCAACGCCATCGGTCTGGTGGTGAACTACCTGCTGGACAACGGCCTGTGCAACGATGCAGAACGTGCCTATCTGGAAGCGGTCAAGAAGCTGCACGACTCCACCGCAGGTGTGGGTCTGGGCATCGACTGCGCTGACGGCCCCTTTGGCCCCCTGACCATCATCGGCGGCAAGATGTCCATGGTGGACGGCCGGATGATCCAGACGATGGACAGCCGCTATCCCACCTGCACCGACGGTGAGACCATCGCTGCAAAGATCCGTGCCGCTATCGGCACCGGTGCAGAGCTGACCGATGTGGGCAGCGCAAAGCCCTTCTATATCGAGGCAGATACCCCGGCGATCAAGGCCTGCATCGACACCTATAATGAAGTCACCGGCGAGAATGCCACTCCGTTCACCATGGGCGGCGGCACCTACGCCCGCCACTTCCCCTATGCTGTGAGCTTCGGCCCCGAGCACCGGGACGTCAAGCTGCCTGAGTTCGGCGGCCCGATGCACGGTGCAAACGAGTCTGCCCCCATCGATAAGCTGCTGGAGGCCCTCAAAATCTATATCCTCGCTCTGCTGCGGCTGGAGGAGATCGACTTTTGAGCCGGGTCCGCATCTTAGTCATTGACGGGCAGGGCGGCGGTCTGGGCCGTCAGCTCACGGCGGCTCTTGCAGCCGGATGTCCGGAGGCGGAATTGACCGCCGTGGGCACTAACAGCATGGCAGCATCTGCCATGCTCAAGGCAGGCGCACACCACGCCGCCACCGGTGAGAACGCCGTTGTGGTGGGGTGCCGCCGGGCAGACATCATCGTCGGCCCCATCGGCATCGTCATTGCCGACGCTCTGCTGGGCGAGATCACCGCGGTCATGGCGGCTGCGGTCTGCCAGAGCAATGCTAAGCGGGTGCTCATTCCCATCAACCACTGTGATAATATCGTGGTGGGCGTGCCAGATCAGCCCATCAGTCAGCTGGTGGCTGCGGCAGTGGAAAAGGTCAAAGAACTGTGCAGCGGCGGCTGCCTGTGATACGATAATAAAAGAAAGAGGCTGTTGCACTGGCTTTTTACCCTGTGCAACGGCCTCTTGGTTTTTGTAGGTAAGGAAAAGCGGCATCACCCGCTTGTGGCGGGGATTTGTTTTTTTTTTACTTTCCGTCAGATTGCTGATCGCTCCGCGGGCCAAAGGACGAGAGGGGTGTTTCGACTCCACCCTCTCCTCCTCTGGACTCCACTCACCCCACAATGCAGCAGCCACGACTGCCGCCAGCGGCGGAAACAG
>DCCL01000227.1:2850-11426 GCA_002313795.1 Faecalibacterium prausnitzii | reverse complement strand
GGGTAGGCACCGAAAGCGCTCCTCTCTCCCCCACTGTCATTCCGGACGGGAACGCCACATCTGGCGTCACCACCCGGAACTCCGGATGTCGGGCGAGGAATGCGCCCACCTGCTCCTCGTTCTCCGAGGGGTCGATGGTGCAGGTGGAATAGACCAGCCGCCCGCCGGGCTTCAGGTGAGAAGCTGCTGTATCCAGAATGGCCGACTGCGTAGCCAGCAATTCATCGTGGCGGCTCTTTTCGAGGGTCTTGTAGCGGATATCCGGCTTCTTGGCCAGAATGCCGAGGCCGCTGCAGGGGGCATCCACCAGAACGCGGTCTGCCATGGGCAGGTCCGCGTCCAGTCTGGTGCCGTCCGAGACCCGGGGCTCCACATGGGTGAAGCCCATCCGCTCCACGGCCTTCCGGATGAGCTGGACACGGTTCTCGCTGACATCGCAGCTCACCAGCCGCCCGGTGTCCTGCATCTCCTCGATGAGGAGCAGGCTCTTGCCGCCGGGGGCAGCGCAGAGGTCGAGGACAGTATCACCGGGCTTTGCTTCCACGCAGAGGGCCGCAAGCTGGCTGGCCTGACCCTCCACATGGTAGTATCCCTGCCGGAACAGTTCCTGCTCGGCGGGGCTTCCTTCAAATTTTGCCAGCACACTGCCAGGTACAAGGCCGGGACGGGCTTCCCTCACACCCCGCGCCGTCAGCTCTTCACAGAGCTGGTCTGCACTGGCCTTGAGGGGGTTAGCCCGCAGGCTGGTCATACCGCCGTCGGCAGTATGAGTAAGGATATCCAGCGCTTCGTCGGAGTAATGTTCGTGGAGGAACTGCGCCACGTCCCGCCCCGCAGAACCCAGCACCATCAGCCGCTCCACCTCATCGGCAAAGACGGCAGTGGAGAGGTCGTAGCTGCTGGCCCGGCGGAGGACGGCATTGACAAGGCCGGAAGCGCTGGCCTTTTTAAAAGTACGGGTCAGCTTGACAGCCTCATTGACCGCTGCCGACACGGGCACCTGCATATACCGGCACTGAGCCAGCGCAGAGCGCAATATCTCCCGCACCTGAGGGTCGAGTTTTGCCAGACCCTTGGGCAGGAACTGCGCAAGGATATAGTCCAGCGTGCCCCGGTGTTCCAGCACCGTGTAAAAAATGGCACTTGCAAATGCTTTGTTCCGGCCTTCCAGCTTCTGGCGGCGCAGCTCTGCGTCGAGGATGAGATTGGAAAAGCCGTCCTGCTCCTGCCGCACCAGCGCTGCCACCGCTGCTGCCCGGGGATTCGGGCCGCTCACAGGGTATCTCCCGTCTTCAGGCGGAGACCGGCGGCGAAAGCAGTGCCATCCATGGGCTTCTTGCCCTCGGGCACAACGTGGAGCAGCTGAACAGCGCCCTCACCGCAGGCTACGGTCAGAGGCTTGGTGGCCAGCACCGTGCCGGGAGCCTCGCCGTGGCTCTCGGCCACGCGGCACTCCGTCACCTTGAGCTTTTTACCGCCGCTGGTGACGAACCATGCACCGGGCCAGGGGTTCATGCCCCGCACCCAGTTATGGATGTGGCCGGCGCTGTCGGCCAGCTTGAACTCGGCCATCTCCTTGCTCAGCATGGGGGCCGTCGAAGCGTTCTCATGGGCCTGAGGCTCTGCTTTCAGGGTGCCTGCTGCAATGGCGGGCACGGTCTCGCAGAGGACCCGCGCACCCACTGCCGTCACCCGGTCGAACAGCTCTCCGCTGGTCTCCTCAGGGCCGATGGCGATCTTTTCACAGACCAGCACATCGCCGGTATCGAGACCCTCATCCATCTGCATGATGGAAACACCGGTCTCCGTGTCGCCGTTCAGCACGGCCCACTGCACCGGGGCGCTGCCGCGGTACTTGGGCAGCAGGGAGACATGAAGGTTGATGCAGCCATATTTCGGCAGCTCCAGCACCGATTTCGGCAGGATGCAGCCATAGGCCACCACCACGATAAGCTCCGGAGCCAGTGCACGGATGTTCTCATCCTCGCCGCCGTCCCGGAGGGTGCGGGGCTGGAAGACAGGCGTACCGTGGGCCAGAGCCACTTCCTTCACCGGGGGAGCCGTGAGCACCTGCTTGCGGCCCACCGGCTTATCGCGGCGGGTGTAGACCGCACAGATGTCATGCCCCGCCTCATACAGGGCTTTCAGGCACTCTGCCGCGATATCCGGCGTGCCCATGAACAGAATGCGCATCAGTTGTTCTCCTTCTTCTTGGCAGCAGCGGCACGTCCCTCTTCGGTGTCCTCATAGAAAAACTCGCTGGACTGCATGATGGTGATGCCATCCAGATGGTCGTTCTCGTGCTGGATGCAGCGGGCCAGCAGGTCCTGAGCTTCCAGTTCGAACCACTCGCCGTGGCGATCCTGAGCGCGAACCTTGACGGCCACCGGGCGGGTCACAGCGCCGTTGTGGCCCGGGAAGGACAGACAGCCTTCGTAGGCAGTCTCTTCTTCCTCGGAGACAGCGAGGATTTCAGGATTGACGAAATCGATGAACTTGTACTCGTAACCCTCGGGGATCTCCTCGGGGGCGTCGGTGGTGTCCCACACAACGAACACGCGGCGGAGCATACCCACCTGAGGGCCGGCCAGACCCACGCCGTCGGCAGCGATCATCGTCTCGCGCATATCGTCCAGCAGCGTTGCCAGACGGTCATCAAAATTGGTAACAGGGCGGCAGACCTTGTTCAGGATAGGGTCGCCTTCTTTTACAATGTTGCGGATAGCCATGAAGTTATACCTCCAAATAAATCGTTATCGTGTTATATCATTAAATATCCCCATCCGAGTGCATATCCACCACCACAGTAGCCTTGGAGGGCAGTTTTTCCTGCTCATACAGGCTCAGGGTCTGGCGGATGAGGTCGCGGAACTTTTTGTCCGCGCGGCACTTGATGGTGAGCTTATAGCGGTAGTTCTCGTTTATTTTTTCAATATTGCCGGGAGTGGGGCCCATGACCCGCAGCGGCAGGTCGGGCTGCTGCGCCGCCTGCCGCCCCAGCAGGGCCGAAAAGCGTGCTGCCGCCCGGGCCACCTCGATCTCCTTCGGGCCCGAGAAACCCACGACACAGAGGCCGCAGAAGGGCGGGTAAAGTCCCAGTTTCCGGTAAGCGATCTCCTGCTCAAAGAAGGCGTCGTAGTCCTGAGCAGCGGCGAGGTTCAGCACCGGATTGTCGGGGTCGGTAGTCTGGATGATGGCAAAGCCGGGGTCTTTGGCCCGGCCGGAGCGGCCCACAACCTGTGTGATGAGACTGAATACCGTCTCATAGGCCCGGAATCCCTGAGCAAACAGCAGCGAATCGATGCCCAGCACTCCTACAAGGATCACATCCTCGAAGTCCAGACCCTTGGCCACCATCTGGGTGCCCACCATGATATCGTACTCATGCCGGGCGAACTTTGCCAGCAGTTTTTCGTGGGCATCCTTGGCCGAGGTGGAATCCTGATCCATCCGGAGGATGCGTGCCTCCGGGAAAAGACCGGCCAGCTCCTCTTCGGCTTTCTGGGTGCCAAAGCCCCGGTAGACCAGCTTTCCTCCGCAGGCGGGGCAGGTCTTGGGAGGCGGGTCCATCTGGGTGCCGCAGTAGTGGCAGAGCAGCTTATGCCCCGCCTTGTGGTAGACCATGGGCACACTGCACTTGGGGCACTTGAGCACCTCACGGCAGTCATCACACTGGGCCATGGTCTGATATCCCCGCCGGTTGAGGAGAAGGATGGTCTGTTTTCCGGCCTCGAGATTGCGCCGGATGGCGTCTTCCATGGCAATGCTGATCTCGCGGGGGTTGCCGGAAGCAAGTTCCGCCCGCATATCCACGATCTTTACGCTGGGCAGCGGATTGCCACCATAGCGCTGGGTCAGGCGCACCAGCTGCGTCCGGCCATGCTGGGCGGCATAAAAACTCTCGGTGCTGGGGGTGGCACTGGCCAGAAGCAGCAGCGCCCCATTCTCTGCCGCACGCTGCCGGGCCACCTCATGGGCGGAATAGCGGGGCGCGGACTCCGAACGGTAAGTGTGCTCCTGCTCCTCATCGATGATGATAAGGCCGATATTTTCCAGCGGCGAGAAGATGGCACTGCGGGTGCCCACCACGATGTCGGCACCGCCGTCCTGTATCATCTGCCATTGGAGCAGCCGCTCCGTGTGGTTGAGGGCCGAATGCTGCACGGCCACCCGCCGGCCAAACTGGCTTTTCAAACGGAGGATCATCTGGGGCGTCAGGCTGATCTCGGGCACCAGCACCAGAGCTCTGCGGCCCAGTGCCAGACACCGCTCGATGAGCTTCAGGAATACCAGCGTCTTGCCGCTGCCGGTGACACCGTAGAGCAGCGCCGAATGGGGCAGCGCATCCTCAAGGTTGGGCAGCAGGGCGTCGTAGGCCGCCTGCTGTTCTGTCGTGAGGGTGATGGGCTCATTTTTCAGCGGAATGGACGAATAGAGGTCGATGGATTTGTTGATCTTGCTGCATTCCAGAACGCCTTTTGCACAGAGGTTATCCAGCACCGCTTTGCTGATGCCTTTGTCCTCCATCTCATTCTGGGTGCGCTCTCCCCCGCTCAGCAGGGCTACTGCCGCCAGCTGCTTGGCCGTGGGTTTTGGTTTCTGGGGCAGAGTGCCCACCAGCTTATAACTGTTCTCGGTGTGGCGGGTGAGCTGCTTTTGCAGCACAGGGGTCACGCCGTCTGCGGCGACAGCCGGTTTATACTGGGCCCCGTAGGGGATGACCGCCTTGACGGCCTCGTAGTAGGTGCAGAAGGTGCGCTCTTTGAGAAAGTGCACCAGCCGCAGCAGTTCCGGGGTCAGGCAGGCTGAGGCCGGAGCCACGTCGAAGAGATATTTGAGCTTGGCATGCTCCGGTTCTTCATCACAGGCCAGCACCACGCCCATCCGGGCACGGCTGCCCCGGCCAAAAGGCACCAGCACCATGCTGCCCAGCCGGACGGTCTCCTGCTGGTCGGGCATGACGGCGTAGGTATAGAGTTTGTCGAAGTGAAAGGTCGCGTTGCTCACGGCAACGCCTACCGTTTTTGGCATTCGCGGCTCCTTGGATGTATTTTATTTGCCGAGACCGGCCCGCTGGCAGATGATGCGGTAAAGCTCCTCAGCGCAGCTCTCCACCTCATTATTGACCAGCGTGAGGGTGAACTTATCCTTCTCGGCCAGCTCTTTTTTCGCGGTGGCAAGACGCTCCCGGATGCTCTCCTCCGTCTCAGTGCCGCGGCCCCGCAGGCGGCGCTCCAGCTCCTCCACAGAAGGGGGCAGCAGGAAGATGGTGGTAGCGCCGGGGAACATCCGGCGGATATTGGCTGCGCCGTGGACATCGATGACCAGCACGACCACCTTGCCTGCCTTCAGGCGCTTGTCCACCTCTTCGCGGAGGGTGCCGTAGTAGTTGCCGTTGTAGAAGTTGTGCTCCACCACCTGGTCGGTATCAATGAGCTGCTGGAACTGTTCGCGGGTGCAGTAGTAGTAATCCACACCCTCCTTTTCGCCGGGGCGGGGGCTGCGGGTGGTAGCCGAGACCGTCTTTTCGATCTCCGGGTGGGCCTTGCGCAGGGCGTTCACCACACTGTCCTTACCGGTACCGGCGGCACCGGACACTACAAACAGATACTTTTCGTTTTCCATTTTACTGCTCCTCCTCTGTCATTTTGCCTTCCGGCTGACCGGCGGCGCGGCTTGCCACCGTCTCGGGGGTGAGGGCCGAAAGGACCACATGGTCGGAATCCATGACGAGCACAGCACGGGTGCTGCGGCCATAGGACGCATCAATGAGCATCCCCCGCTCCCGCGCTTCCTTGACCAGACGCTTGACCGGGGCCGAATCGGGGCTGACCACAGCCACCACCCGCCCGGCGCTGACCAGATTACCAAAGCCGATGTTGATGAGCTTCATCCTGTCTCCTCCCGTGATGTTCTGCGGTGGTCACTCCAGATTCTGGATCTGCTCGCGGATCTTCTCGATCTCTGCCTTCATATCCACCACTGTGCGGGTGATGTCCAGATCCTGACACTTGGAACCGATGGTATTGGTCTCACGGTTCAGCTCCTGAGTCAGGAAGTCCAGCTTCCGGCCCACCGGCTCGTCCAGCTGCAGGATAGAGCGATACTGGGCGATATGGCTGCGCAGGCGGACAGTCTCCTCATCCACAGCGGTCTTGTCACCGAAGATGGCAGCCTCAGTCAAAACGCGGGCATCGTCGATGTTGCGGTCTTCAAGGATGGTCTTGAGCTTTTCGTACAGACGGTTGGTATAGGCTTCTACCCGGCCTGCGCTCAGCTGCTCCACCTTCCCTACACACTCTTCGAGGAAGTTCAGGCGGTTCTCCACGTCAGCCTTCATCTTAGCACCTTCGGCGGCGCGCATGGAAATGAAGTTGTCCAGTGCCTGAGCGGTGACAGCAGAGACGTCCTCCCACAGCTGATCCTCATCCACGTCGGCATGGCGGGTAGCCAGCACATCCGGGAAGCGGGTCAGGGTGGAAGTAGTGGTATCGTTCTTGATGCAGAGCTCTTCGGAAAGGTTCCGGAGAGCCTGCTGATAGCTGCGGGCCAGCTCCATATTCACCGTGACAACCGTGTCGGCGGCTTCCACGTTCTGGATGGTCATGCTCAGCTCCACCTTGCCGCGGGTGACCCGCTCGTTGAGCTGTTTTTTGAGGCGGCTGTCCATGTAGCTGCAGGTACGCGGGATGCGGGAAGAATACTCGAAATAACGGGAATTGACGCTGCGCAGCTCGACCGTGATCTCACGGCCATTGCGCACAGCGGTGCCCCGGCCAAAACCGGTCATGCTCAGGATCATAGCTGCACGTTTCCTCTCTTTCACAGGTTGATATGCGGACGATTTACGGTATATGTATCCGCGTTTGGGTACACACACCCATGTTACGATACATATGTTATCATTTTACTCTGATAGTCGCTTTTTTGCAAGCCGGGAGGGCAAAAAAGTGAGGTTTTCCGCTCTCCTTTTCTTTTCCTGCCCTCCACAAATGAATCTCATCTGCTGAAGGGCTTATCATGCTTTCCGCGATCCTGCCGTAAGAAAGATGCAAAAAGCCCCCCGCATCGCTGCGAGGGGCCGGAAATTATTTTTTCAGTTCAGCTCAGACGGGATGAGACTTGTTGGCAAAATCTGCGTGGTCTGCATCGACGCCCTGAAGCTTTGCATTGCGCTTCTCGAAGAACTTGGGTGCGACCTGCGGGAACATAGCGTAGGTCAGCACGTCCTCTTCCTGGATAGCCCACTTAGAGGCCTCAGCCTTCAGCTTGTCCATCTCGGGAGCGAGGGTGTCGGCAAAGCGGCAGGTGATGGGCTTCTCGTCGCCCAGGATCTTCTTGGTGAACTCTTCGCTGATGGGAGCGGGAGTCTTGCCGTAATCGCCATGGACGAGGCCCTTGAACTCCTTGGTGACCATCTTGTAGCGCTGGCCCAGGATGACGTTGAAGACAGCCTGAGTACCGACGATCTGGCTGGTGGGAGTGACCAGCGGAGGATAGCCTGCGTCCTCACGGACACGGGGGATCTCAGCCAGCACTTCGTCCAGCTTGTCTTCCTTGCCGGCATCCTTCAGCTGCTTGAGCATATTGGAGAACATGCCGCCGGGCACCTGATACAGCAGGGTGTTGGCATCCACGCCCAGAGACTTGGGGCTGATCTGGCCGTTGGCGATGTACTTCTCACGCAGCTTTGCAAAGTATGCGCGGACGACATTCAGCTGCTTGAGATCCAGACCGGTGTCGTAGTCGGTGCCCTGCAGGGCTGCGACCAGGCTCTCGGTAGCCATGTGGCTGGTACCGCCGCTCAGGGGGCTCATGGCAGTATCCACGATGTCAGCGCCGGCCTCGATGCCCTTCAGCAGGGACATGGAAGCCAGACCGGCAGTGTAGTGGCTGTGGATATCCACAGGGATGGACAGAGTGCTCTTCAGCTCCTTGACCAGAGCATAGCAGGTGTAAGGAGTCAGCAGACCGGCCATATCCTTGATGCAGATGGAGTTTGCACCCATCTCTTCCAGAGTCTTGGCGTACTTGACGTAATACTCGTTGTTATGGACGGGGCTCAAGGTGTAGCTGATGCAGCCCTGAACATGTGCGCCTTCCTTGTTGGCAGCCTTGATGGCGGTCTGCAGGTTGCGGGCGTCGTTCAGTGCATCGAAGATACGGATGACATCGATGCCGTTTGCAACAGACTTCTGCACAAAATACTCAACGGCATCGTCTGCATAGGGGCGGTAGCCCAGCATATTCTGGCCGCGGAACAGCATCTGCAGCTTCTGGTGGGGCAGCTCCTTGCGCAGGATGCGCAGGCGATCCCAGGGATCCTCATCGAGGAAGCGGATGCAGCTATCGAAGGTAGCACCGCCCCAGCACTCGACAGAGAAATAGGGGATTTTATCCATTTCAGGCAGGATGGGACGCATCTCATCCGTCGTCATACGGGTGGCCAGCAGAGACTGGTGGGCATCGCGCAGGACGACCTCAGTAATCTTGATCGGCTTTTTTGCCATTGTTGTCACCTCTCCCTTAGTTCATGGAAACCAGAGTGTCACCGGAGTTGACGGTGTCGCCCTTGT
>DCCL01000227.1:0-2796 GCA_002313795.1 Faecalibacterium prausnitzii | reverse complement strand
GTGCCGTCCTGAGGAGCAACGATCTCGTTCTCCATCTTCATAGCCTCCAGGATGACCAGCACGTCACCAGCCTTGACGGAAGCACCGGCTGCGACCTTGACATCCAGGATGTTGCCGGGCATGGGAGCGGTGACGGTGACGGAACCTGCAGCAGCGGGTGCAGCGGCAGGAGCCGGAGCGGCAGCAGGTGCAGGAGCAGCGGCGGGAGCCGGAGCAGCCACAGGTGCAGCGGGAGCGGCAGGAGCCACGGGAGCAGCGCCGGCAGCGGTCTCCTCAACAGAGACGCTGTAAGCAACGCCATTGACGGAAATATTGTAGTACTTCATGGAAGAGTCCTCCTGAACAAAATCTATCGTTGTATGTACGTTTTCTTACAGGGCCATGTTGCCGTGCTTCTTGGGCAGGCGGGCTGCGCGCTTGGTGCTCAGCAGCTCGAAAGCAGCCACGACGCTTGCGCGGGCATTGGCAGCCTTGCAGGTCATATCAGCGGCACCGGCAGCAACAGCGGCATCGGCACTGCACACCTCAGAAGCATAGGCAGCAGCCTTTGCCTTGGTGGCGGCGACGATGTTATCGGAAGCATCAATCTCGTCCTTGTACAGCACAGAGACAGCTGCAGAAGGCTCCAGAGCGCTGATGGTGCAGCCCTTGACGGCGATCTTCAGGTCAGCGTTGGCCAGAGCGGTGTAGACGGGGCCGACAGCCTTGCCGACGACCAGAGCGACCTTTGCAGTAGTAGCATCTGCATAGGTAGCAGCCAGACGGGCAGCCTCGCGGATGCCGCCAGCGATGTCATCGGTGGTGCTGGGGACAAAGCCCTCGGTGTTCACGATGGTCAGCACGGGCACGCTGAATGCGTCGCACAGACGGACGAAGCGTGCAGCCTTGGAGACGCAGTTGTGGCACAGCTGCTCGCCGGTAGCCACGACACCCACAGCATTGCCACCGATGGTGGCGAAAGCGGTGTAGACGTTCTTGCCGAAGCCGGCGTACATCTCCACAGCGCTGTCCTTATCGATCAGAGCAGCGGCCGCCTTCTCGGGGGAGGCCTTGGCGGTCAGGGCAGCGGTGGGCTGCTCGAACTCAAAGATGGCGGGGCCGGTCAGGTTGTTGGCAGGCAGCAGACCCACGATGTGGGCGGCCTTCTCAGCAGCCTCGGCGGCGTCTGCGGCCACGATGGCGGCCACGCCTGCCTTTGCGGCAGCGGCGGCAGAACCGGCATCAGCGACCTTATCGCCCTTGGCAGCGGAAGTGAAGGGAGCGGTGAAGAACAGCTCGGCCTTCTCTGCCATGATGCAGACATCTGCGTTGGCAGCGCTCAGTGCGCTGGTGCCGCCGCAGACGCCCAGAACGACAGCCACCTGGGGCACGACGCCGGACACCTTTGCGATGGTGGCGTTGAGCTTGGCGGAAGCGTTCAGCACATCCAGACCCTCAGCCAGCTTTGCGCCGACGGAGTCATAGAACGTGACGACCGGGCAGCCCGTCTGGGCAGCCAGCTCCAGGATCTTGATGTTCTTCTCAACGTCCTTGACCGTAACAGCCTCGCCGTTCTGGAAAACAGCGTAAGCCTGCTGACCGGCAGCATAGCCGCTGGCAGCACTCACCGCGCCGTCCGCAAACAGAGCGGTGTACTCGCCATCATCAAAAAACTTGGCGAGGATTTCTCCTTTGGTACTCTTTGAAGCCATGGTAAGACCTCCTGCTTATCTGTGT
Organism: Faecalibacterium prausnitzii; assembly: GCA_002313795.1. Classification (GTDB taxonomy): domain Bacteria; phylum Bacillota; class Clostridia; order Oscillospirales; family Ruminococcaceae; genus Faecalibacterium; species Faecalibacterium prausnitzii_L. The sequence goes on along the minus strand of DCCL01000227.1, from coordinate 1,080 downwards.
GAGTTTCAAAATTAGATATATTATACCCGATTTTTCCAAGATTCTCAAGCCTTGTTCCATTCCTTTTTTTCAGAGAATGTTACAAATTTGGCAAAAGTGAAGAAATTTCGGGCATGATGCTCACTTGCGCTTCTTCCCTGCTGCGGAAGTTCTGCCGCCCACCGGGCCCCGGGGACGGCGCTCAGCGGCCTTGGACTGAAGTGCAGCAGAGCGGGTCTGGGCGCGGCCCTTGGCAGCAGCGGCGCGCAGACCGTTGATCTCGGCCTTGGTCAGCTCCCGGTAGGTGCCCGGCTTGAGCATTCCCAGCTTGACGACGCCCTCGGCGTTCCGCTTCAGACGGATGACCTCGAGGCCCACGGTCTCGCACATCCGGCGGATCTCGCGGTTCTTGCCCTCTTTCAGGGTCATCTCCATAACGGTGCGGCCCGGTTCGTCGGTGACGACATTGATGGCACAGGGCAGAGTCTTGGTGCCATCGTCCAGCACAACGCCGGAGCTGAGCTTGAGGATCTGGCTCTCGTCGGCCCGGGGCTGCACGGTGACGCGGTAGAGCTTGGAGATACCGCCGGACGGATGGGTGACGGCCTGAGCGAAAGCGCCGTCGTTGGTCATCAGCAGCAGGCCTTCGCTGTCTTTGTCGAGACGGCCCACGGGATAAAGGCGGGCCGGGATGTCAGATACCAGTTCCATGACCGTCTTGCGGCCCAGCTCATCGCTGGCGGTGGTGACATAGCCCCGGGGCTTGTACAGGGCCAGATAGTAGAGCTGCTGGTTCTTCTGGATATAGATGCGCTCGTCGTCCACATGGAGGACGTCGCGGTTGGGGTCCATCTTGTCGCCCACCTTCACAGGGTGGCCGTTGACTTTGACGCGGCCCTCAGCAATGATCTGCTCTGCCGCACGGCGGGAGCACAGGCCCTGCTCGCTCATAATTTTCTGAATACGTTCTTCTGCCATAATCTGAATCTCCTTGTGCGCCTCCCGGCGCTCAAACTGCATACGCTCTGGTATGCTTTTATCAACACTGCGGGCATCTGCCCGCAGATGCGGCTTTATTCTGCAGCCTTGGGCTGTGCGGCA
>DCCL01000108.1:1031-2652 GCA_002313795.1 Faecalibacterium prausnitzii | reverse complement strand
CCGGTCATCATGATCTCCAGCGAGGACTCGGACGAGTTCATCCGCCGGGCCTACGAGATGGGTGCTTCGGACTATGTAGGCCGCCCGTTTGATGCCCGGGTGGTCTACCAGCGGGTGTTCAACACCATCAAGCTCTATGCCAAGCAGCGGCGGCTCATCTCGCTGGTGTCGGATCAGATCCACCGCCGGGAGCGCAACATCTCCATGATGGTGGGTGTGCTGAGCCAGATCGTGGAGTTCCGCAACGGCGAGAGCGCCCTGCACGTCCAGCGCATCCGGGTGCTGACCGAAAGCATTCTGGAATGGCTGGCCTCCCACCCGGAGTATTACCCGGTCACCGCCTCGGACCGGGATCTCATCCCGTTGGCTTCCGCCCTGCACGACATTGGCAAAGTGGGCATTGACGACAAGATCCTGAACAAGCCCGGCCCGCTGACGCCGGAAGAATTCAACGTCATCAAAACCCACACCACACTGGGTGCCCGGATGCTGAAAGCCCTGATGCCCTACTCCCCGGACGAGCCGCTGCTGCCGGTTGCCTACGAGATCACCCGCTGGCACCACGAGCGCTGGGATGGCCGCGGTTACCCGGATCAGCTGGAAGGGGACAAGATCCCGCTCTCGGCGCAGGTCGTCTCCCTTGCAGACGTCTACGACGCCCTGACCAGCGAGCGGTGCTACAAGCGGGCCTATACCCATGCAGAGGCCATCCAGATGATCCTGCGCGGCGAATGCGGCGCATTCAATCCGGTGCTGCTGCAGTGCCTGCAGGAGATCGAGGGCAGCTTCCAGACCCTTCTGGACCAGAGCTTCGGCCTGCTGGCCCCGGAAGGTGCCGGAGAGGCACTGAGCTTTCTGGAATCGCCGGATCTTTCTTAACAGAACAGAAAACCCCTGTGCAATGCGAATGCGCTGCACAGGGGTTTTGTTTTTGTCACTCAGCGGAACACTGCCACCACGTAGGTAATGCCTGCATAGGTGAGATAGGCTGCGCCCATCTCCGTTTTGCCGGTGGCATAGGTCAGCAGCTGCGACTCTGCGCCATTGGCCGCCGGGATGGACAGATCCACTGCGGTGCTGCCGCCGGCGCTCTCCATGCCGATGGTGATCGTTGCGTCCCCGGCTGCATAGCAGTTGGAGCTGAACAGGAAGCCGCTCAGGTCACCCTGTTCCCAGTAACCTGCATTTTCCGTATCCAGGGCCACACGGCGCACCAGTACCGTGCCATCCGAGCGCAGTGCCGTGGAATTGGCGACCCAGTCCGCAATGCTCTTGGCGGTGCTCTGCAGGCTGGTGCTGTAGGTCAGTTCCAGGGCATCGGCCAGAGCCTTGCCGTTTTCTGCCGAAGTATAGGTGGTTCCAGCCCCTGCCGAGGGCATGCTGCCGGTGCCGCCATTGCAGGCGGTAAGCACCGTCAGTGTCAGGACGCCTGCCAGCAGGCAGGCCAGAAGTTTTTTCCAGTTTTTCATTGAATCGGGGCTCCTTTCGTCGTTTTGGCCGGCCATCTGCGCCCGTCTGCCGGGCAGTGCGGGCCGGAATGCTGCTTCCATGATACCCTGTTCCGGGCCGAAATGCAAGTTATAAAAACAGGCCGCTGTCCAAAAGACAGCGGCCTGCCAGC
>DCCL01000108.1:0-959 GCA_002313795.1 Faecalibacterium prausnitzii | reverse complement strand
ACGTTGACCTTGATCTGGCCGGGGTAATCCAGCGTGTCCTCGATCTTCTTGGCAATAGAGCGTGCCAGCAGGATGACCTGATCGTCGCTGATGACGTCGGGCTTGACCATGATGCGCACTTCGCGGCCGGCCTGCACGGCAAAGGCCTGCTCCACGCCCTCGAAGCTGGAAGAGATCTCTTCCAGATTTTCCAGACGCTTGACGTAGCTTTCCACGTTCTCACGGCGGGCACCCGGGCGGGCGGCGCTGATCGCGTCGGCAGCCTGAATGATGAAGGCCAGCGGGGTCTTGGGCTCCACATCGCCGTGGTGAGCCTCAATGGCGTGGATGATCTGGGTGTTTTCCTTGTACTTACGGCAGATGTCCACACCGATCTGGACATGGCTGCCCTCGATCTCGTGATCCAGAGCCTTGCCGATATCATGCAGCAGGCCGGCACGGCGCGCCATGGTCACGTTGACGCCCATCTCGCCTGCCAGCAGGCCGGCCACCCAGGCCACTTCCATGCTGTGGGTCAGAGCATTCTGGCCAAAGCTGGTGCGGTACTTCAGGCGGCCGATCAGCTTGATCAGGTCGGGGTGCAGGCCGTGGATGCCCAGCTCCATGACGGCGCGCTCGCCCTCGCGCTTCATCTGCAGTTCCAGCTCGTGGCGGCACTTTTCCACCGTCTCCTCGATGCGGGCGGGGTGGATGCGGCCGTCGCCGATCAGGCGCTCCAGAGTCATGCGGGCCACTTCGCGGCGGGTCTGGTCGAAGGAGGACAGGGTGATGGCCTCCGGGGTATCGTCGATGATCAGATCCACGCCGGTAGCAGTTTCCAGAGCGCGGATGTTGCGGCCCTCGCGGCCGATGATGCGGCCCTTCATCTCGTCACTGGGCAGCGGCACCACACTGACGGTGGTCTCGCTGCAGTGGTCGGCAGCGCAGCGGCTGACGGCCTGACCGATGAGGTTGCGGGC
>DCCL01000263.1 GCA_002313795.1 Faecalibacterium prausnitzii | reverse complement strand
AAGATCATGGACGGCAATCTGAATGAGATCATCGATGCCCTCGCCACCCGCGAACAGGCTGAGAAGCTCCAGAAGCTGAACACATAAACCCGCGCATAATGCGCACGAAACGCTGTAAAGAACAACAACTTTACAGAAGAAAAGAGCGATGATTCGTATGAGTATCAATACTGAAGTCCGCCCGGCTGACGCAGAAGGCATTGCCCGCGCCGCCGAGCTTCTGCGGCAGGGAGAGCTGGTGGCTCTGCCCACCGAAACGGTGTACGGCATTGCGGCAGACGCCCGCAACGGCGAGGCCGTGAGAAAGATTTTCGTGGCGAAGGGTCGGCCGCAGGATAACCCTCTCATCGTCCACGTCACCGGCCCTGAGATGCTGCATGGCCTGGTCAGCGAGGTACCGGAACGCGCCCAGCTGCTGATGGCTGCATTCTGCCCCGGTCCCCTGACCATCATCATGCCCCGCGGCCCTGAGGTGGCCGCAGAGTGCTGTGCCGGTCTGGATACCGTGGGCATCCGGATGCCCAGCCACCCGGTGGCCCGGGCCGTTATTGAGGCCAGCGGCTGTGCCTTTGCCGCACCCTCGGCCAACCTTTCCGGCAAACCCAGTCCTACCAATGCACAGGACGTCTTTACCGATATGAACGGCCGTCTGCCCCTTATTCTGGATGGCGGCGAGTGCGACTGGGGCGTGGAGTCCACTGTCGTGTCGGTGGTAGGCGAAAAGCCCACCCTCTTCCGCCCCGGCCATATCACGCTGGAAGATCTTGAACGTGCTCTGGGCGAAGAGGTGGAGGTCTCTAAGGCCATCCTCGAAAAGCTGCCCGAAGGTGCGGTGGTCCGCAGCCCTGGTATGAAGTATAAGCATTACGCTCCCAAAGCGGACGTCACCCTGCTGGACGGCACCTTTGAGCAGTTCAAGGCATATGTGGATGCCCACGCCGACCAGAACCCCAGCTGCCTCTGCTTCACCGGCGAGGCCGAAAAGCTGGGTGTGCCCTGTGTGGAGTATGGCCGTGAGGGCGATGGTGCCGACCAGGCAAAGCACATTTTCCGCTGCCTGCGTGCACTGGATGAGCAGGGCGATACCATCGTCTATGCCCGCTGCCCCCAGAAAGACGGCCTGTCCATGGCAGTGTACAACCGCCTCATCCGCGCAGCTGCATTCCGGGTGATAAAGCTATGATCACGCTGGGCATCACAGGCCGCAGCGGCTGCGGCAAATCGACGGTAACATCCACCTTCGCTGCCCGGGGTATCCCGCTGGCAGATGCCGACCAGATCTCCCGGGAGATCCTGCTTCCGGGATCTCCGCTGCTGCCGAAGCTGGCAGAACGATTCGGCAAGGACATTATCAAGGAAGACGGCACCCTTGACCGCCATCTTCTGGCTGACCGGGCCTTTGCCACCCCCGAGGGCAAGGCGGCATTGGATACATTGACGCATCCGGAGATATTGCGCCGCATCCGTGCGGCAAAGCAGGCCGCAGAGCAGGCAGGCGCGCCCCTTTTTGTTCTGGATGGCGCTGTCATCGTGGGCACCGGAGCTGAGGGAGAATGCGATAAGCTCTGTGTGGTCACGGCTCCGTTTGCTGTGAGTGTGGAGCGCATCGCTGCCCGGGACGGCATCTCGCCGGAGATGGCGGCACGCCGCCTCAACGCGCAGATGCCGGAAGAAGAGCTGACAGCCAGGGCGGACTATGTTCTGCCCAATACCTCCACCCGCGAAGCGCTGGCCCAAGCGGCCAATGCGCTGTGTGATGCTCTCATCGGGGAGGGGGGCAGAGCTTGAGAAAATTGTTCCGTGTGCTGCGTCGGCTGGTGCTGCTGGTCTGTATCGCGGCAGTGGTGCTGACGGCCCTGCCGTCCCTCTGCCGGAAAGCGGATCAGTTCCTCTATCCCCGCAAATTCAGCGAGGAAGTAGACCACTGGGCTGCAGAGTATGACCTCGACCCGCTGCTGGTCTATGCGTTCATCCGGACGGAGAGCGGCTTCGACCCCGGTGCGACCTCCACCGTGGAGGCCCGGGGCCTGATGCAGATGACTGAAGAGACCTTCATCTGGCTGCGCAGTAAGATCGCCCCAGACGAAGATCTGACCTTCGATGACCTCTATGACCCGGACGTCAGCATCCGCTTTGGCTGCTATTATCTCCATCTCTGCATGGAACGCTACGGCAATGACGTGGCGACGACGGCAGCAGCCTATCACAGCGGCTGGGGTACGGTGGATAATCTGCTGCAGATGGAGGAGCACTCTTCCGATGGATTGACCCTGAAGGGCTTCCCATACAATCAGATGCACCACTATGTGGAAAAGATCACGGCCTGCTATGCCGTTTATACCCGGCTCTACGGCAGTGGATCTTGAGAAAGGAAAAGAACCGGCGGGGCAGATGCTCTGCGGGTCTTTATAAATTATAAGTGTAAGAAAGGCAGGAGAAATTCTATGGCAGAAAAAACTCCGAATCAGCAGCTGGCCGAAAAGCTGCTGTTTACCCCTGCGTATGCAGGCGACAAGTCCGCCACCGTCAAGCAGGAGGCCCATGCATTCGCAGAGGGCTACAAGAAATTCATCGATGCAGGCAAGACCGAGCGCGAGGTGGCCGCTGAGAGTGAGCAGATGCTCAAGGATGCCGGCTATCAGAAGTTCGACCCGAAGAAGACCTACGCCCCCGGTGACAAGGTCTATTTCAGCCAGCTGGGCAAGGCTATCGTGGCTTCCACCATCGGCACCCGCAGCTATGAAGAGGGTTTCCATCTGGTCATCGCCCACACCGACAGCCCCCGTCTGGACCTGCGCCCCACCCCGCTGTATGAGTCCGACCACCTGAGCTACTTCAAGACCCACTACTACGGCG
>DCCL01000071.1 GCA_002313795.1 Faecalibacterium prausnitzii | reverse complement strand
CGTTCATCTTGTCGATGGTGGGCTGCAGATCCTTGCCTGCCTTCTGATCCTTGGCCAGACGGCTGGTGTACATAGCATTGGCAGCGGTCTTACCGTTCATCACGTTGATCTCGGTGGCAGCGGTGCCCAGAGAGAAGGCGTTGTTGTCGTTGCCCTGAGGGCCGCCCAGCACGTAGTGTGCAGCAGCAGTGCCCTTGCGCAGGGTGATCTCCATCATGGGCAGGTCGCTGTTCTGGATGGAGTAGATGAGGCTCTGGCCCAGGCCCAGCAGCTCGGCCTTCTCAGCGTCGTTGCCGACGTCGATGCCGGTGGTATCCTGCACCCAGATCATGGGCAGCTTATCGCGGGAGCACAGGGTGACGAACTCGTTCATCTTGATGAGGCCCTGGCGATACAGCTTGCCGCCGACGCCCACGCTGTTCTCCTTGTACTCGGGGTAGTTCATCAGCAGGCCCTGCTTGTTGGCGACCATGCCCACCAGCAGACCGCCGATCTTGGCGATGCCGCAGATGATCTCGGGGCCGTAGTTGGGCTTGAACTCACTGAACTCGCTGGCATCGGTCAGGCAGGCCAGCACGTTGTACATCTCGTAGGGACGCTTCTTGTTGTTAGGAACGATGTTGTACAGCTGAGAGGGATCAACAGCGGGGCCGACAGGATCAGCCACACGGAAGAAGTCCAGATCGTAGGAGGGCAGCATCTTCAGATACTTCTTGACGCCTGCCACAACGCCTTCCTCAGCAGCATAGACCTCGCGGAAGAAGCCGGTCACATTGTAATGGATGGCCACAGAGCCCGGGGGATCGCTGCGGACGCCCTCAGTGCCCTTGATCAGAGCCTCTGCGCCTTCCTCATCGACATAGCCCTTGGGGTTCATACCGCCCACGATGCCAGCGCCGCCGACAGCCATGTTGGCCTTCTGATGAGCGATCAGGATGGTGGGGCTGATGGAGTGGTAGCCGCCGCCTGCAGGGTTGGTGCCATAGATACCAACGATGACAGGGATGCCCAGCTGGTTCAGCTCAGCATTGCGGTAGAAGGGGGTGCCGCCGCCGCGGCGGTTGGGGTAGACCTTCTCCTGCTGGTCCAGCTCAACGCCTGCGCAGTTCAGCAGGTAGACCAGAGGGATGCGTAGCCGCTTTGCGAGGTCGGAGCCACGCAGCAGGCTGTCAGCCTGACCGGGCACCCAGGTGCCAGCGTGCTTCTTGTTATCGGAAGCGATGACCATGCACCACTTGCCGTCCACGCGGCCCAGGCCCTTGACAACGCTCACGCTGCCCATCTTGTTGTTGTCAGGGTTGTAGATGGTGTTCAAGGGGCACCAGGTGCCCGGCTCCACCAGCAGATTGACACGCTGCATAGCGGTCATCTGACCCTTGGCGTTCATATCAGCATCAGACTTGCCGTTTGCGAGAGCGTCGGTAGCGATCTTCTCGATTTCAGCCTCGATCTGCTTCAGCTCAGCCTCATTCTCGGGGTTGGGACGGACAGGCTTCTGGATGTCGGGCATTTTCTGGAAATACCCGGGCATAGAATAATTACCCATAAGTTATGATCCTCTCTTTTCCGAAATTACTTTTCCTTGGGGACCTTGATGAAGGCCTGGCCCGGGTCGATCTCCTCACGGATCAGCTTGATGATCTCAGGAGAGGGGCCCTCCATCAGCTGTGCACGGGAGACATCGATCTCAAAGCCGGTGTTCTCCTGCACCATCTCGGGGCTGCTGAACGGATAGTAGTAAGCCAGATACATCCGCTTGGTCTCTTCGTCAAACTTCATGATGCCCAGATCGGTAACGACCATCTGAGGACCACGGTTGCCGGGCAGGCCGGCACGCTCACGGCCGCCAGGGCCGTCCATCCAGCCGCAGCTGGTGATGTAATCAACATGCTCCATGAAGCGGCGCTTCTGGTGCTGCATCATGATGATGGTGTTGACGTAAGTAGCGATGCCGTTTGCGCCGCCGGAACCAGTGAAGCGGGTCTGAGGCTTGACGTAATCGCCCTTGCCGTAGATGCAGGTGGAGTTCACGTTGCCGAACGGGTCAATCTGAGCGCCGCCGATGAAGGCGATCATACGATCCTCATTGTGGATCCACTCGTTGGCCTCGAAGCCCACGAAACGGACGTTGGGCCACTGCACAGCGCAGTGAGCCATGAAGCGCAGGTCGCCGACAGAGCGGGGGACCTCAACGGGAGAACAGTCCATCAGGCCGCTCTCGACGATGGGGTGGCAGCTGGGGCAGACCGAGCGCTTTGCAACGGAAGCGCCGATCAGCGGCAGACCAGTACCGACGATAACGATCTGGTTCTCTTTGATGCTTTTTGCAATGGCATAAGCCTGCATTTCCTGCTTGGTATACTTAGTATAATCAGACATTGCGTTTACCCTCCCAATTCTCAGCTCTTTAGTGCGTGGTGGAATAACCGAGGTGCGGCTCAGTCTTGAGGCGCATCAGGCGGGAGCCGCCGATCTTGTCCAGCAGAGCAGCCTGGTCGGGAACGCTGTAGACCCACTTCTGCAGGTAGTCCTCGAAGGTCTCGGGGATAGCAGTGCCGTTGGCAGCATCCTCAGCAGCCTTCTTGGCCTTTGCAGCAGCAGCGGCCAGCTTCTCATCCTCGGGCTTTGCGTCAGCGGCCTTCTGAGCCTTGACGGCAGCCTTCTCCAGCTGCTTGACAGCATCGGCAGCATCCTGATACTTGGAAGCCTTGTCGTACTCCTTCAGAGCAGCGTCATCATCGTCGTAGTAGTCGTAGCACTGAGAAGGCCATGCACCGTAAGGAGCCTTGACAACAGCGCTGACACACTCACCAAAGACCTTGTTCTTGGTAGGGTCACGGCGGATATACTCATCGCTCACGATCTCCTCGCAGGTAACGATGACCTTGCGGGCAGCCACAGCGATATCAACATCGTGGAACTCATCGCCCAGAATGACGCAGGTGCCGTCGGGGCTAGCCTGCTGCACGTGGATGATGGCGGTGTCCAGCTTGGGGACAGGAACAGCGACGACCTTCTGGCCCGGCTCGAAGGGGTTCTCCACCTCGACGCACTTCAGGTTATCCACCTTGTCCAGAGTCTTGCGCTGCTCTTCGCTGATGCCCCAGTACTTGACCAGACCGGAACCCTGCATCAGACGGACAGGCAGATAGGGCAGGCCCAGGCTTGCAGCGTGCAGCTGCAGCATCAGGACGTCCTGACTGTAATCTTCATAGGTCAGCTTGCCCTGCTCGATGGCTGCACGGAAACGACGGCTGACGTTGGTGTAGCCGGAGTTTGCGGTGTAGCAGTTGATGTATGCCTTGACACGGCCCTCGCCGATCATGGCATCCCAGTCGCCGCCTGCGGGGCCAGCCCAGACCGTGAAGTCCTTCTGGCCCTGACGCAGGATCTCGTACATTGCAGCGTAGGGTTTGCGGTTGGTAGTGAAACCGCCGAAGCAGATGCAGTCGCCGCTTTCCACATACTTGGCGACAGCGTCATGAAGAGACATGACCTTATTCATACAGATGACCTCCATTTAATAAATTGTATTGGATTACAATTTGAATACCGTCAGAAAGAAACCAGCCGCAACAGCGGAGCCGATCACGCCGGCCACGTTGGGGCCCATGGCGTGCATCAGCAGGAAGTTGGTGCGGTCAGCCTTTGCGCCCTCGATCTGAGCGACACGGGCTGCCATAGGCACAGCGGAAACACCAGCAGAACCAATGAGCGGGTTGATCTTGCCGCCGCTCAGGAAGTAGAGCAGGTCGCCCAGCAGCAGGCCGCCCACAGTGGAGAAAGCAAATGCCACCAGACCTAGAGCAACGATGCCCAGCGTCTGCGGGGTGAGGAAGTTCTCAGCCTTTGCGGTAGCACCGACCGTCAGGCCAAGCCAGATGGTGGAGATATTGCACAGAGCGTTCTGAGCGACATCAGACAGACGGTCAACGACACCGGACTCCTTGAAGATGTTGCCCAGCATCAGGCAGCCCAGCAGGGGAGCCACAGAGGGCAGCAGCAGGCTGCAAAGCAGAACGACGAAGACGGGGAAGATGAGCTTCTCGGTCTTGCTCACCTTGCGCAGCTGGCCCATCTTGACTTTGCGCATCTTCTCAGTGGTCAGCAGCTTCATGATGGGAGGCTGGATGAGAGGAATGAGCGCCATGTAAGAGTAGGCTGCGACTGCGATGGCGGGGATGAGGTTGGGGCAGAGCTTGGTGGCAGTGTAGATGGCCGTGGGACCGTCTGCGCCGCCGATGATGCCGATGGCAGCTGCCTCAGTGGGACGGTACAGGCCAGACAGGTTTGCGACCGCGAAAGCAAAGTAGATGCCGAACTGTGCGCCGGCGCCCAGCAGCAGGCTGATGGGGTTGGCCAGCAGGGGGCCAAAGTCGGTCATGGCACCGACGGCCAGGAACATGATGCAGGGAAACAGCTCGGTGGAGACACAGGCGTGATAGACGATGCCCAGAACGCCGGAGCTGAACTCGGTGGTGCCTGCGCCGTATTCCATCATGCCGGTCAGGGGCAGGTTGGTAAGGAACATACCAAAGGAAATGGGCAGCAGCAGCAGAGGCTCGTACTTTTTGACGATGGCCATGTACATCAGCACGAAGCTGACGATGATCATCACGACCTGCTGCCAGGTGATGGCAGCGAAGCCGGACTGCTGGAGCAGACCGCCCAGAATGTCAAATAAACTCATGTGCTGTCCTCCTTTTAGCCGAGAACGACCAGCACATCGTCAGTATTCACGACGTCACCCTTCTTGACACGGATCTCCTTGACGGTGCCGGCGGCGGGAGCAACGATCTCGTTCTCCATCTTCATGGCCTCCATGGTCAGGACGGTCTGGCCAGCAGTGACAGCCTGGCCGACGGACACGCTGATGTCCAGAATGTTGCCGGGCATGGGAGCGGTGACGTTGGAAGCGCCAGCGGCTGCAGGTGCAGCGGCGGGAGCCGGAGCCGGTGCCGGAGCGGGAGCAGCGGCCACAGGAGCGGGAGCCGGAGCAGCCGGTGCGGCGGGTGCAGCAACGGGAGCTGCAACAGGAGCCGGAGCAGCAACTTCTGCGCGGGTCAGCGGAGTGTAGTCATCGACCTTCTCGACCTGGACTTCGTATTTCTTGCCATTCAGGGTGCAGATGTATTTCATGGGGATTCTTCCTTTCTTAACCTCTCTTGCTTATCCAATGCGTGCTCAGGAAATTTCCTTGATGCTGGTGATGCGGAACTTATCGACCGGCAGATCGACTTCCGCGCTGACAGCGCTGATGAGGACTGCATGAACTTCCTCATCCAGCTCCTCCTGTGCCGGTGCGGCAGGGGCGGCCTTGGCTTCCTTATTGCTGATGGCTGTCATGACCTTGCCCAGCAGAAGGATGGCCAGGATCAGGACCGCCAGGCACAGGAAGACCGTCAGCATACCGCTGGCGCTCAGGAACAGGACCTGTACGGCACTGAGACTATCGGGGTTGCCTAGCATGAAGAGAACACCTCCAATCTTGGATACAATATGTTTTCTATTAGGAAACGCTGTTTCCTGAATTTCCGTCATGAGCATAGCACCTTCGGGCGTGTGTTGTCAAGTGGGAAACCCAAAAAGAAAAATTTTCAGCGTATCGGGCAAAATGCAGACCAAATTCTTGTCGAATGTGCACAACCGAAAAGCCTTGACTGTAATAAAGAAGAAAATTC
>DCCL01000236.1 GCA_002313795.1 Faecalibacterium prausnitzii | reverse complement strand
CACTATGACCATGTGGGCAGCGCTGGCGTCCTGAGCCGGGAGTGGGGCGCAAAGCTCTACTGTGAGGCGGTCGATTGTCAGGGCACCCAGCTGCTCCCCCTCAAGAGTGCAGACAGCAGCTATACCGAAGGCGAGGTCATCCCGTTGGATGAGCTGAAGTTCACCGTCTGGCACACCCCCGGCCACACCGAGGGCAGCGTGGTGCTGCTCTGCGAAAATTATTTCTTTGTGGGAGACACCGTATTTCAGGGCAGCATCGGCCGCACCGACCTTGAGGGCGGCGACAGCCGGAAGATGGACGAGAGCCTGCGGAAGTTCGCGGCCCTGCCCGTCCCGGCAGAAGCACAGGTGCTGCCTGGCCACGGCGATTTTTCCACCTTCGGGCAGGAGCTCGCCACCAACTACTATATCAAAAGTGCGCTGAGAAACGCATAAAAAGGCGGAAACAGACATGAAGATCTATATCACGGGCCTCGGCTCCGGCTACGAGGTGGAACACCTCGTCCGCCTGTTCTATCCCATGGCACCGCTTACCCTGACCCCGCCGGAGAACGGCGAGGACTGCGTGTGGGCAGAGAAACGGCCCGGGGGCCTCTGGGCCATGGTGCGGCAGGGCGGAAAGAGCCAGACGGCGGAAGCGCCCCTGCCCGCCCCGGTGGAAGAGGGCGGCGAGACGCCGGAATTTGCGCTGGCAAGCCTGACCTACGACCTGCTGCGGCGCTGGACTGGCATCCGCCCGCCTTGGGGTAAGATGACCGGCGTCCGTCCGGTGCGCCTTGTCCACGATAAGCGGGCTGCAGGCTGGACGGAACAGCAGATCGATGATTTCTTCCTGAAACGCTTCGACTGCTCTCCTCAGAAATATCATATGGCAAAGGCCATTGCCGATTTGCAGGAACCTATCCTGAAAGTGGGCAGTGAGCCCAAGACCTACAGCCTTTATATCGGCATCCCCTTCTGCCCCTCCCGGTGCAGCTATTGCAGCTTCGTCAGCTGCAACCTCGACCGGGACCGCAAACTGGTGCAGCCCTATGTGGACTGCCTCTGCCGGGAGGTGGAAGCCATCCGGGCCGAGGCTGACCGGGCCGGGCTGAAGCTGTGCAGCATCTACATCGGCGGCGGCACTCCCACCAGCCTTTCGGCTCCGCAGCTGCGGCAGCTCATGGGCACCGTGCGGGATAACTTCGACCTTTCCACCATCGTGGAATACACGGTGGAAGCAGGCCGCCCCGACTGCACCGATGCTGAAAAGCTGGCGGTCATCAAGGAATACGGTGCGACCCGCATCTCCATCAATCCCCAGACCTTCTCCGATGAGGTACTGGCCAATATCGGACGGAAGCACTCGGCGCAGGACATTCTGGACTGCTACGCCGAGGCCCGGAAAGCCGGACACGACGACATCAATATGGACCTCATCGCGGGCCTGCCCGGTGACACGGTGGAGGGCTTTGAAAAGAGCCTGCGTCAGGCCATCGCCCTTGACCCGGAGAACATTACCGTCCACACCCTGACCCTCAAGCGGGCCTCCCGCATCGTCATCGAGGACCAGAAGGAGAATGACTACGCCGATGTAGCCGCCATGCTGGAAAAGTGCCATCTGCTGGCCGAGGCGGGCTACCGGCCCTATTACCTCTACCGGCAGAAGAACACCCTCCAGAATCTGGAGAACGTGGGCTGGTGCAAGCCGGGCCACGAGGGGTATTATAACATCTATATCATGGAAGAAGTCCAGACCATCCTCTCTGCCGGTGCAGGCGGAAGCACCAAACTGGTGGCGGATGGCGGAAAGCGGATGCAGCGCATCTTTAATTTCAAGTATCCGACCGAATACATCCAGCGCTTTGATGAGGTGCTGGAACGGAAAAAAGGAGTGGCTGATTTTTATGATCACGATTTGGGTCCCGAAACGTCTGGTCGAAATTGACCTGTATAACGTAGCTGCCCAGAACCAGGCGGCTCTGGCACAGATGAGTGAAAAGAGCTACCGCCAGCGGGTGGAGTATGCCGCCCAGAAGATCAAGGAGTCCGGCGCAAAGATCGTCATGCTCACCGGCCCCTCGGCCAGCGGCAAGACCACATCGGCCCACAAGGTAGCCGATGCCCTGTCGGCGTCCGGTACACCGGCCCATGTCATCAGTCTGGATAATTTCTTCCGGGGCGCACAGTATTACCCCCGCCTGCCGGACGGCACCCTGGACTATGAGAACCCGGACACCCTGGATATGCCCCTCATCCGTCAGTGCCTCAGCGAGCTGAGCACCACCGGCAAGACGGTGCTGCCCATCTACGATTTCGCCACCGAGTCCCGGTCTTCCGAGACGGAGACCCTCGACCTGGAGGGCGGCGTCTGCATCGTGGAGGGCATCCATGCCCTGAACCCGGAGCTGACCGGTCTGGTCAAGGGGGATGACATCTACCGCATCTATGCCGGTCTGCGGGAGGAATACAGCATCGATGGCCGACGGGTCATCAACACCCAGGATATCCGGCTCTGCCGCCGCACCCTGCGGGATGCTGCAGCCCGCGGCCGCAGCCCCGCCAAGACGCTGGCCATGTGGGACAGAGTTCTGGACGGCGAGACCCGGTATATCAAGGGCTTCAAGACGACGGCAGATTTCCTGCTGGATACCTCCTTCACCTACGAGCTGGGCCTCATCGCCCAGCTGCTGCGGAAGGTACGCCAGCGCTTCACGCTGGAAGGCCACAACGCCGAACTGTGGGATGAGACGGCCCGCCGCTTTGAGCACGTGGCTCCGGTGCAGCTGGATCTGCTGCCCCCCGACAGTATGCTGCGGGAGTTCTACGCAGGCGAAATTTAAAAAGCACAAAAAACGGCAGAACACCGGACATGGGCAAATTGCGAAAAATTTGTTTCCAAACTCACACCATTCTGTAAAACTTGAGTTGGATTCGTTGCAATCCCCGGGGGAGTGCGCTATAATGAAACCAAACCTCCGGCGGCACAGGGATATCCTGAGCAGAAAACGCAGGGGAGTGCTGCCCGCTCGGGCACAGATAAGTGAGGTGTCTTTTAATGGACTTCAATAAGATCAAGGAAATGGGCCTCGAATATGCCGAAAAAGGCAAGAATGCTGCGCTGGACCTGGCCGAAAAGGGCCGCACGCAGGCAAAGATCGTGAACGCACAGGGCAAGCTGTACAAGGCACAGCGCCAGCTGGGTGCGCTGGTGTATAGTCTGGCCAAGGGCAATGAAGAGAATCAGCCCCTCGTGGACAAATACATCGAGATGATCGCTTCCATCGAGCAGGAACTGGCCGACCTGAAGGGTTCGCTGGGCTCCGGCACCGTCGTGGAGACCACCTTCGAGGAGACCGAGCAGGAGGAGGCAGACCCCGCCGATGTGACGGCAGATGTGGCCGCTCAGCCTGAAGCGGAAGCTCCCGCAGACAAGGAAGATGAGCCCAAGACCTGCCCCCAGTGCGGTGCGCCTGTTTCGGAGGATGCATTGTTCTGCAACAAGTGCGGCGCACAGCTGTAAGGCTGAAATGACCGCGCCGGGCGGTGTCCCCAGGGGATGCCGCCTTTTCTTGTGAAATGAAGTGAAAATTTTGCCGCAGAGGCCGGAAAATGCGCTTGAACCCTTGCATTCCGGAAGATTATGCGGTACAATTTGAATCTGTTCGCCGAACACACCGGATGCACGGAAAGGAGGCTCCCCCATGCAGGACTGGACGCCGAGAGAACACTATACGGCAGAAGACCTGGTGGAGATCATCCGCATCCTGCGGGATCCGGAAACGGGATGCCCGTGGGACAAGGTGCAGACCCATGCCTCCATCCGGAAAAACTTTCTGGAAGAGACCTGTGAAGCACTGGAAGCTATCGATGCCGACGACTCCGCCATGATGCGGGAAGAGCTGGGCGATGTGCTGATGCAGGTGGCGTTCCATGTCGTTCTGGAAGAGGAGCGGGGCCGCTTCGATCTGGAGCAGGTCTGCCGCGAGGTGTGCGAGAAACTGGTGTTCCGCCACCCGAATATCTTTGCCTCTTCTGCGGCGGAAAATGCTGGTATAAACGGCTGGGATGCGCTCAAGAATAAGGAAAAGGGCCGCACCACCCTGGCCGATGAGCTGGACACGGTGCCGGCCACCCTGCCGGCCCTGATGCGTGCCCAGAAGCTGCAGAAGCGGGCCGCACGGTTCGGCAAAGGCCCGGCAGATGCTGCACAGGCGGCAGAGACGCTGGATGCGGCCAAAGCCGGGTGGGACGCAGAGCAGTCGCCGGAAAAGGCGGGAGAGCTCCTGCTTGCAGCGGTGGATGCCATGCGTCTGGCCGGTGTGGACGCCGAAGAGGCCCTGACCTTTGCGGCAAAGCGGTTCAAGGCCCGGCTGGAAGCCGAGGCGGACGAGACCTGAACGGGTACTAGGCGGCAAGAACGCCTGCTCGAAATAGAAAAAGCTGAGTAGAATTTAGTGGAGGGTTTATTATGACCAAGACTGATCTGGTCGCACAGGTTGCGGCAAACACTGAGATGAGCAAGAAGAGCGCCGAGATGGCTGTCAACGCTGCTTTTGAGGCACTGGGCAAGGCACTGGCCGATGGCGAGAAGATCTCCATCTCCGGTTTCGGCACCTTCGAGGTGCGTGAGCGTGCAGAGCGTCAGGGCATCAACCCGCGCACCCGCGAGCCCATCACCATTGCTGCTTCCAAGAGCATCGTGTTCAAGCCGGGCAAGGCTCTGAAGGACACCCTGTAAGAGAGAACCCACGCCGCCGGAACCTGTTGGGCCCCGGCGGCTTTTTGTGTAATAAAGGCGGCTTTGCAGCGGCTGGTCTGCACCCTCATCCGGTTTGCAGTCCCGCCATCTTTCCCCGGCTGGGAGAAGGCAGAAAAGAAGGAGATTCATAGAATGCGTTTAGACAAATATCTGAAAGTTTCGCGGCTCATCAAGCGCCGCACAGTGGCAAATGAGGTGGCCGATGCAGGCCGCATCCTCATCAACGGCAAGGTGGCCAAAGCCAGCCAGGCCGTCAATGCCGGGGATGTTATCGAAGTGACCTTCGGCAACCGCCCCATCAAGGTGCGTGTACTCTCGGATGTGGAGCCCCGCACCAAGGATGTTGCGCGGGAAATGTACGAGATCATCTCGGAATAAGGGAACATAACGGCCCCTTACTCCGGTCTGGTGCATAGGATGCATCAGAAAAGGGGAGAAAAATCATGCCGGAAAAGTCCACCACCCCGCCCTCTGCACCCCATGACCTGATCTTAGAGAGCCGCACCCGCCTGACTGTGACCGGTGTGCAGAAGGTGCTGCACTGCAATGCGGAAAGCGCTGCCATCGAAACGGGCAAGGGCACGCTGCATCTTGCCGGAGCACAGCTGAATCTGACGGAGCTTGACCTGGAGTCCGGTGAAGCGAAGTTCACCGGGCGCATCGATGCACTGGAGTATACGGCCAGCGCCCCGGCGGGCGGCTTTCTGCGCCGCCTGCTGCGCTGATGGTGCCGGTACTCAGCCCGGTCCAGCTGCAGCAGGAAGTACTGGCCTGCGCGGCCCTGGGGGCTGCCCTCGGGGCTGTGCGGATGGTATTCCCCGTCCGGGGGAAAGCAGCCATGCTGCCGGACTTTCTGCTGGTGGGCGCAGTGCTGCTGGCTCTGCAGAGTTATGCGGCAGGCTGGAGTGAGGCCGGCGTGCTGCGGTGGTACATGTGTGCGGCGGGGGCCGGCGGGGCTGCATTTGCGGTGGAAGCAGTGGGGGTTCCGGTGCGGGCAGCAGAGCGCGGCCTGCTGCATCTGCTGGCGCTGCCAGGGCGGCTTTTGTGGCAGAGAGCCGCAGCACCGGCGCTGCTGCGGCTCAGCACCCGGCGTAAGGCACGCAAAGCACGCCGGAACGCAAAAAGAACCGCAAAAAATCAGAAAAAGAGCTTGCCAAACAAGCGCCGCATGTTGTATAATTCAAACGTATCAAAATAAGGGAACAGGCGCAGAAAACCTGCTGTTGAAAACGGAGGCAAGAGTGCGATGGCGAGTCAGGGCCGCAGAAAACAAAAAAAGAAAGTGGTCTGGAAGGCGCTGCTGCAGCTGCTGTTTGTTTTGCTGCTGCTGAGTATGCTGGCAGCATACATTTCCAATCAGGTGCGCATCAGCTCCAAAAAAGCGGAGCTGGAAACGCTGAACCAGCAGGTTGAACAGCAGAAGACCGAAAACGAGGAACTGAAGCGCATCCTGAGCGGTGACGCAGACCAGGTCACGGAGTGGGTCGCGCGCGACTCTTATAACTATGCAGCGCCCAATGAGCGCATCTTTGTGGATGTGAC
>DCCL01000177.1 GCA_002313795.1 Faecalibacterium prausnitzii | reverse complement strand
GTGGAGCCCAGCGAGATCATCAAGGACTACGGCGCTGATATTATCCGCCTGTGGGTTGCTTCTTCCGACTACACCGTTGATGTGCGTGCCGGCAAGAACATCTTCAAGCAGCTGAGCGAGGCTTACCGCAAGATCCGCAACACCGCCCGCTTCATCCTGGGCAACCTGGACGGCTTCGACCCCAACACCGATTGTGTGCCGGATGACCAGCTGCAGGATATCGACCGCTGGGCGCTGGCTGCGCTGGATGACCTCGTCGCCAACACCAACGCAGGCTATGCCGTGTACGACTTCAACAAGGTCTACCACGCTGTCTATAACTTCTGCGTCGTGGCTATGTCCAACTTCTATCTGGATGTGACCAAGGACCGTCTGTACTGCACCAACGGTGTGGCCCGCAAGGCTGCTCAGACTGCCATGTACAAGATCCTCGTCACTCTGGACAAGATCATCGCCCCCATCCTCTGCTTCACCAGCCAGGAGATCTGGGACTTCCTGCCCAAGACCGAGGGCATGAACAAGTATGTCGTCTTCGAGGATATGCCCAAGGCGGGCCAGTATGCTGCTGACGACGCCTTCAAGGCCAAGTGGGCACAGTTCATCGCCGTCCGTGACGAGGTCAAGAAGGTTCTGGAGCAGGCCCGTGCCGACAAGCAGATCGGTGCTTCTCTGGAGGCTTCCGTCACCCTGTACTGCAGTGATGCTGTCTACGATCTGCTGAACAGCATCCCCATGGATGAGCTGGCCGACCTGATGATCGTTTCCCACGTGGAGCTGGTCAAGGGCGAGGGCGGCGCTGCCAGCGCTGTCGAGGGTCTGGGCGTTGCTGCTGCACACGCCACCGGCGAGAAGTGCGAGCGCTGCTGGAAGTATTCCGCAGACATCGGCACCCATCCTGCACATCCCACCCTGTGCGCACGCTGCGCCTCTGTTGTGGAAGCATAATCTTATCTTATCTCTGGCGGCGCACCCGGCGCAAAAGGGGGCGCCGCCTTTTTCAAAATATGATCTTGGGCAGTCTGTCTGCCCGTGGGAGAACACTCTATGGCATATGTCATTCTGAATCTGGTCTGTGTGGCTGCTCTGGTGGGCATCGATCAGGCCATCAAGCTCTGGGCTGTCAATGTGCTGGCTCCGGTGGGGAGCATCACCATCATCCCGCACGTGGTGGAGCTGCGGTTCGTGCTCAATCAGGGCATGGCTTTCAGTCTGCTCAGCGGAAAACAGCTTTTTCTCATCCTTGCCACCAGTGCAGCGCTGATCCTTGTTGCCTATCTGCTGTTTTTCCGCAGCCGGGGCAAGCTGCTGCAGCAGGTCGCTTTCATCCTTGTGCTGGCCGGCGGCATCGGCAACCTCATCGACCGTGTGCTCAATGGCGAAGTGGTAGACTACATCAACCCGCTGTTCATGGATTTCGCGGTCTTCAACTTCGCGGATATCTGTGTCTGTGTGGGCGTAGCGCTCTGGGTGCTGGTCATCCTGCTGGAAGAAGTGGATGACAAGCCCGCGGATAAGGCCCATAAGGAGCACTGAACCATGGAACAGCGTGAATTTGTTGTGGAAGCGGAGGCCGCAGGCCAGCGCATCGACCGCTTCCTGAGCGGGGAGGATACCGGGCTTTCCCGCAGTGCACTGCAGGGCCTTGTGGCCGAGGGCCATGTGCTCTGCAACGGCAAAAGCATCGCCAAGAGCCTCAAGCTCAAGGCAGGGGATACCATTCTTCTGGAGATCCCGGACGCAAAGCCCATTGAGGCTGTGCCTCAGGATATCCCGCTGGATATCGTCTATGAGGATGACCATCTTCTGGTGGTCAACAAGCCCAAGGGCATGGTCGTCCACCCGGCCCCGGGCAACCCGGATGGTACACTGGTCAACGCCCTGCTCTGGCACTGCAAGGGCAGCCTTTCCGGTATCGGCGGCGAGATACGCCCCGGCATCGTCCACCGCATCGATAAGGATACCAGCGGCCTGCTGGTGGTGGCCAAGGACGATGCCACCCACATCGGCCTTTCCCAGCAGATGGCGGTCCACAGTGTGGAACGTGCCTATCAGACGGTGGTGTACGGCGGCTTTGCGCAGGACGAGGGTTTTGTGGAGGCCAACCTTGGCCGCAGCAAGACCGACCGCAAGAAGATGGCCGTTTATCCGGCCAACGAGCCCCACACCAAGTACGCCTACACCGGCTATAAGGTGCTGGAACGCTTCGGCGGATTCACTTTACTGGAATGCCGCCTGAAGACCGGCCGCACCCATCAGATCCGCGTCCATATGGCGTCCATTCAGCACCCGGTGGCAGGCGACCCGGTGTACGGCCCTCATAACTGCATCACAAAGCTCCACGGCCAATGCCTCCACGCCAAAACACTGGGCTTCATCCATCCTATTACCGGGGAGCACCTGCGCTTTGACTCGGAGCTGCCGGATTATTTCACCCACTTTATCGCATCGCTCAGGAGGGGAACTGTATGACGAAAACGCTTGATACCGGGCTCGTACTCTGTGATCTGGATCATCTCCTGCTGGCCGGTGACGGCAATATCTCTCAGGTGGTCCGGGATGTATTGCAGCTGTTTGCCAGCCGGGGCGGCAGGCTCACCGTGTTCACCCAGCGCTCTCCCCGGGCCGTCCGGGCTGTACTGGGCGGCGTGCGGCTGTCTGCCCCCGCACTGACCTGCGGCGGCACGCTGGCCTATCGCTTCTCCGAGGGCAGCGGTCAGGCCCTGTGCAGCTTTGCCGGCTGTGAGGAATCCATCTTCAAGAAGCTGCCCGCCGCTGTAGGTCTGGGTATCGCTCTGCAGATGGCCGACGGCTCTACCCGCGTGCTCCGGATGAGCACAGCACTGGAACGCCACCTCCGCCGGGAGTTCACCCCTTTCACCCTGTGCAGCCCGGCGGACGTAAAGGGCGAGGATGTGCTGCGCATCCTGCTCTATCAGGACCGTCAGCAGCTGCCCATCCAGGCCCTGCTGGAACAGGCGCTGGGGGAGAGTGCCGCCATGCTCCGCTCGGAGCGGGTCGGCATGGATGTCATGGTGCTCACGCCGGGCGTCGTTTCGGCGGAGGCTATGCTGAGTGCCGTCTGTCTGCCGGTCAACTGCACTGCAGACCAGCTCACCGTAGCCGCAGGATGCAGCCAGATGCTGGATCTCGTCAAGCAGACGAAGCAGAGCATCGTTCCTGCGGACGCTCCGGTAGAGCTGCGCCTTGCCGCGGCACAGACCACTCTGACCGACCATGACAATGGTGCAGCGGCAGAGTTTCTCTATGGCCTTGTGCGGAACGCCGAAGAAGCTTCGTAAAAATTGTGTAAAGTCTCCTGCAATTTTTTGGCAGGAGACTTTCTTTTTGGAGGGATTTCTAGTACAATGAAAACAAATATGTCCGTGCCTCCGGAACGCCGCTTCCTGGCCGTGACTGTGGCGGCGATGCTCCTTGTTGCTGGGCTGGCGTTCTGGTATGCTGTGCCGCTCCGGTCTGCGCAGCAGGCTCCTGCCTCTGCCGCAGAGCCGCTGCGGGAGTTCTTCCGGGTAGACCTCAACACGGCCGCGGTGGAGGAGCTTTCTACGCTGCCCGGGGTCGGGGAGCAGAAGGCAAAGGCCATCGTGGAATACCGCCGTGCCCATGGAGGGTTCCGGAGCGTGGCAGAAGCAGCAGAAGTGCCGGGCATTACGCAGGAAATGATAGACGAATGGCAGGGCCTCGCCTATGTAAGCTGAGGAAAGACCTCAGAAAAGAGGAAAGATCATGAGTGAAGAGAGCATCTTTATCAACCGGGAGCTGAGCTGGCTGGATTTCAACCG
>DCCL01000014.1:1782-3994 GCA_002313795.1 Faecalibacterium prausnitzii | reverse complement strand
TACATGGCGTTCGTGATCTTCATGGTGTCCTGAATGCTCTCAATGCGCTCTTTCAGCAGCTTACTGGACGGCATGGCTGTCGCCTCCCGCATAAGCTTTCCAGGCGTTCAGGATGGCATCGACCATTTCAGGTTCGAGCTTGCCGGTGGCGGTGATCTTATCCATCGTACCGGACACATCCGCGCGGAACTGACGCACAAATGCGGAAGTTTTGCTGCGCTGCTCCTCAATGGGCAGGCTGTCCAGCATACCATGGGAAGCCAGCACCAGAATGACTACCTGCTCAGCATCAGACTTGGGCTGGTACAGCGGCTGCTTGAGCATCTCCGTCAGTGCCTTGCCGTGATCCAGCTGGCGGCGGGTCTCTGCGTCCAGATCAGAGCTGAACTGTGCAAAGGACTCCATATCCTTGTACTGCGCCAGCTCGATACGCAGGTTTGCGTTGGCCTTTTTCATAGCCTTGGTCTGGGCAGCGCCGCCCACACGGGACACCGACAGGCCGACGTTGACGGCCGGGCGGTTGCCTGCGTTGAACAGTGCGCTTTCCAGGAAGATCTGACCATCGGTGATGGAAATGACGTTGGTGGGGATGTAAGCGGAGACATCGCCTGCCTGGGTCTCGACGATGGGCAGAGCGGTGATGGAACCGCCGCCCAGCTTGTCGCTCATGCGGCAGGAGCGCTCCAGCAGTCGGGAGTGCAGATAGAAGACGTCGCCGGGGTAAGCCTCACGGCCGGGAGAACGGCGGAGCAGCAGGGAGATGGCACGATAGGCCACTGCGTGCTTGGACAGGTCATCGTAGACGATGAGGACGCTCTTGCCCTGTGGCCATGAAGTATTCTGCCAGCGCAGTGCCGGCATACGGGCGCGATGTACTGCAGCGGTGCACTAGTCGGAAGCGGTAGCCGCCACGATGGTGGTATAGCTCATGGCACCGTGCTTCTTCAGGTCTTCGGCCACACGGGCGATGGAAGAAGCCTTCTGGCCGATGGCCACATAGATGCAGAGCACACCGGTATCCTTCTGGTTCAGGATGGTATCGGTGGCGATGGAAGTCTTACCAGTCTGACGGTCGCCGATGATCAGCTCACGCTGACCGCGGCCGATGGGGAACATGGAGTCGATGGCAAGGATGCCGGTGTGAAGCGGCGTATCCACGCTCTGACGATCCAGGATGCCGGGGGCCTGCTTCTCGATGGGGTTGTAGCCCACAGACTCGATGGGGCCCTTGCCGTCGATGGGCTCGCCCAGAGGGTCGATGACACGGCCCAGGAAGGCTTCGCCCACGGGGATGCCTGCACGCTTGCCGCTGCGGGTGACCATAGTGCCCACACCGACGGTCTCAGCGCCGTCAAACAGCATGATGCCCAGACGGCCCGGCTCAACGCTCTCCACCATGCCCTTGGCACCGTTCTCGAAGGTGACGATCTCGCCGTAAACAGCGCGGTTCATGCCCTCCACCTGCACGATGCCATCCGCAGAGGCGATGACCACACCGCCCTCTTCACTGGTGGCAGCGGGCTTGTAGTCCTCGATGCGGGTCTTCAGGGTAGCCAGAGAGGGCTTGTCGGCCATCATCTGGTCGATGGCGTGACGGCCGGAGTTGTCGAAGACCCGGTCGCCAATCTGCAGCACGTAGCCGGACAGCAGCTTCTCATCCACCGTGACGTTCAGGATGACTTCGGTGGCGTCGTAGAGCTTTTTGACCTCTTTCTTGATCCGCTCGATATCCTCATCGCGAGGGGTGCGGGCGGCGCGCAGGTCAGCTTTTACGATGCGGTTCTCAGCAAAGAACTCGCGGCTGAATTCACTTGCCATTCTCTGCACCCGCTTTCTGCAGCAGGTCATCCAGCAGGTGCTGGCTGTCCTGGTCGTTCAGGCTGCGTTCCAGCAGCTTCTCGCACATGGTGCGGGCCAGTTCCGCGGTCTGGGCATCGGCCTGGCGCAGCTTGTGCTGGCGCTCAGCCTCGGCAGCAGCTTTGCCCTCAGCCAGAATGGCGTCGGCCTGCTTCTGGGCGTCGGCCAGCAGCTGCTGCTTCTCCTTCTCGGCCTGCTGCTCATATGCCGTGCGGCGGGCAGCAGCCTCAGCGTCCACATTGCGCAGCTTTGCCTGCGCATCGGTCAGGGCCTCAGCAGCTTCCTTCTTGGAGGATTCTGCGGCGGCCATCTTGTCGTCTACCATCTTCTGGCGCTGCTCGATGATGTTCATGAC
>DCCL01000014.1:308-1674 GCA_002313795.1 Faecalibacterium prausnitzii | reverse complement strand
TTCAGATTCAGTGTCAGCATTCGTCATGCCTCCATTATCAACCCAGGAACAGGATGATCAGCAGAGCAACGACGAAGCCGAAAATTGCAGTACCTTCTGCCAGAGCAGCGCCCAGCAGCAGGTTGGTCTGGATCTTGCCAGAAGCCTCAGGCTGGCGGCTGATAGCCTCCGTTGCCTTGCCGGTGGCAATGCCGATGCCGATACCGCCGCCGATACCAGTCAGCGCTGCGATGCCAGCGCCCAGAGCTACGAGTCCGTTCATAATCAATATCTCCTTTTTATTATTCCGTTGGTGTTTAGTCCTCTCCTCCGATGCTCTCTTTCATGAACAGCGAGGTAAGGAACACAAAGACATAGGTCTGGATGAGACCATCGAACAAATCAAAGTACAGGCTGAAGACGGCCGGCACGAACACCGGGACCACCAGCTTGATGAGCTCCATGATGACGAATGCGCCCAGAACGTTGCCGAACAATCGCATACACAGGCTGGTGGGCCGGATGGCGATCTCCAGAATGTTCATGGGGGTCATGATGGGGGTGGGAGCAGCCAGGCTCTTGAGGAAGCCCTTGCCGCCCCGGGCACGGATGCCGGAATACTCGATGAGGCAGATACTCATGAGGGCCAGTGCAGCGGTGACGTTCAGGTCCTTTGTGGGGGGCTTGATGCCGAACACGCCGATCAGGTTGGAGCAGGCGATGTAGAGTGCCACACTCATCAGGTAGGGCACATACCGTTTGCCTTCCTTGCCCAGCAGGCCCATGAAGAAGCCGTCAATGGTGGTGACGACCATCTCAAGGATGGCCTGCCGCTTGGAGATGTGGTCTACCTTGAGGTTCCGGGTGAGCAGGATGGAGCCGATGACCAGGAACAGCATAATGCCCCAGCTCACTACCACGGATTCCGGCACCTGCAAGCCGCCGAGGGAGACCATCTCCACATTCAGCTCTTCTTTCAGGGCCGCAGTCAGTGCATTCATCGCGTTTCCTCCTTTCTGAGCAGAGTCTTATCGTGAAACATAAGGTCAGGTTTCGTTTTCACTCTATCTCCTTTCGTTTCCGCAGTCAAATTGGTTCAGCCTTTGTAAAAAACAAAGAAGGTGCGTTCGATTCTCCAAGAAATGCACCTCCGTCTGTTTTTGGCTCAGCCCTTTTGCGTTTGGTATCATAGCACGATTGGGCCGTTTTGATAACCCCCTTCGCCGATATTCTACTTTTTGTTATATCTTGTTTCCCACTCCGTACGGGAATGTTGTGCACTTTGTGCAATATTTCGACCTTAAACTATCCATTCTGACTAAAGTCTTAGCCATTTCTTAGGACTTTGCTTCATTTCAGGGGGTATTATGAAGGTTTTTCGGCAGAA
>DCCL01000014.1:0-282 GCA_002313795.1 Faecalibacterium prausnitzii | reverse complement strand
ATATCCGTCAAGGGGGTCATACCTGAAATTTTCTTTAGAAACGACCTGTCCCTTTTCAGGTATTCCCCTCTGCTCCGGCCCGGAAAAGTCTGTCAGCCTGAAACTGCGGGAAGAGCGATATATTATAAATATGATTATAATATACCTGTTATATAGGGGCCCTCACTGCTGGCCATTCTTTTCTCCGCGGCGGAACAGCAGCCGGAAGATGAAACGGGCCAGCGGGCCGCAGTAGAGCATCTGCCAGCACAGCGCCATGGGCATATTGCAGCCCCAGGTATG
>DCCL01000122.1 GCA_002313795.1 Faecalibacterium prausnitzii | reverse complement strand
GAAGCCATGTTCGGCGATGAAAACGCCATGATCCGCATTGATATGTCCGAATACATGGAGCGCCACACGGTGTCCCGTCTGGTCGGCTCTCCTCCGGGATATGTTGGACACGACGAAGGCGGCCAGCTGACGGAAAAGGTGCGCCGCAAGCCCTATTCCGTGGTGCTTTTCGATGAGATCGAAAAGGCGCACGAGGACGTCTGGAACATCATGCTTCAGATCCTGGACGATGGTCGTATCACCGACTCTCAGGGTCGTACCGTGGACTTCAAGAACACCGTTATCGTCATGACCAGCAACATCGGCGCCAAGGCGCTGACCGATGCCGGTGCCAAGCTGGGCTTTGACGCCGGAGACAAGAAGGCTGCGGAGGACGCTGACAAGGCCTATGAGCAGGCCAAGGAAACGGTCATGGAGGAGCTGCGCCGCACCTTCCGTCCCGAGTTTCTGAACCGTATCGATGACATCATCGTTTTCCGCGCACTGACAGAGCAGGATATCGAAGAGGTGGCCCGGCGGATGCTCAAGACCGTGGCGAACCGTATGGAGTCCATGGGCATTCATCTGGATGCTTCCGAGGAGGCCATAAAGGAACTGGCCAGAGTTGGCTTTGACCCCAAATATGGCGCACGTCCGCTGCGCCGCGCCATTCAGAGCAAGGTGGAGGACGCCGTGGCTGAGAGAATGCTGGATGGCACGCTCAAGACCGGCGATACCGCCAAGCTGTCTGTGGAAGACGATAAATTGGTCGTGACCAAGTAAGTGCATACAAAATGCCGCCGGAAACGGCGGCATTTTGCTGTTCATTTCTCAGGTCCCTGGCCGCGTCTATGCGTCTGCGTCGTTATTTTTCAGGCGGCGCAGAACTTTCCCCGGCTCCCTTTCAACTGATACCGCATCATGCTGCGTCGGGCACGTTTATGCCCTTGCTTTTTGACAGAACGTAGAATATACTGAAAGCAAAAAGTCGAGGTGTGTCTATGAACCTGCTGATGACATTGGATCGGAACTATGTTCCGCAGCTGAATGTAATGCTGTCCTCCGCGCTGCACAGCGACAGTGCTGCGTATTTTGACGTGTACCTGCTGCACGACGAGGGACTGTCGGAGGCGGACGTGGCGGAAACACGAACACTGCTGGGACAGCGGGGCGAACTGCACCTGATACAGGTGGACGAGATCGGGCTGGCGGACGCACCGACCTCCGACCGCTATCCAAAAGCCATCTATTACCGCATTTTTGCGGCCAAATATCTGCCGGATACGCTGGACCGGGCGCTGTATCTCGACCCGGATATTGTGGTGCGGCAGAGCTTGCGGGAACTGTATGAGATGCCTATGGGCACAGCGTTTTTCGCAGCGGCCACCCACATCCGCGGCTTTCTGCACCGGTTTAATGAGCTGCGTCTGGACATGGACGAGGACAGCCCCTACATCAACTCCGGCGTGATGCTGATGAACCTGCAGGTCCTGCGGGCGGAGCAGGATACGCAGGAGGTGTTCGACTATATGGACGCCCACAAGGGGCGGCTCATGCTGCCGGATCAGGACATCATCAGCGCCCTGTACGGCCAGCGCATTTTGCCGCTGGACCCCATCCGCTACAACATGACGGAGAAGTTATTTGCCCTCCATCGGCACAACGGGGACGGTATGACGCTGGAGGACGTGCGGCAGCGGTCGGCGGTCATCCACTACTGTGGGAGGAACAAGCCGTGGAAGCCGGGGTACATGGGCGAGTTGGATGTGTTCTACAGGGAGGCGGTCTCTCAAATGGCGGAGATTGGTCATAATTGACGTGCATTTACACCGCGTATAACGATAGAGGAAAAGTGTGCAATCATTGCACACTTTTCCCCTTGCCTCAGTCACGCACTCTGCTGCACGAAGATACCTTCCTCATCCCACGTGACCAACCGGAAATTGTAGGGGTGGCCATCAGGCGCGGATCTGCTTCACAAAAAGAGGTCTTCGTGTTCTTGGTGGCAGGCAGCGCGGCAGGGTTGTCAGTCACGAGGTCTACCTGTACCAGAAAGCGGTTCTGACTGGGATGGACAGCTTCTCCCCAGATGCGGTCGAACAGACCGTGCTCGATGGCGCGCCCATTGATGCGCAGCTCCACACCGCTGGAGGTCATATTCCCCTTGTAGTAAATGGCATTGCTCTTAGTGGGGAGAATATTGCCGTAGCGGCAATGGATGGTCAGCTGTCCGCCACCCAAATCATAGGGGCCGTTCTCCAACCGCTTCATAGTTCCGTCCTCCCATGTGGGCTGCAAGGGCTTTAAGACATGGCACTTCTCCGTGCCGCCGCTGATCTCCACCACCTTCATTGTGAT
Organism: Faecalibacterium prausnitzii; assembly: GCA_002313795.1. Lineage (GTDB taxonomy): Bacteria > Bacillota > Clostridia > Oscillospirales > Ruminococcaceae > Faecalibacterium > Faecalibacterium prausnitzii_L. The sequence continues at coordinate 3,739 of DCCL01000122.1, read as the reverse complement.
GTTCGTATCGGCCAGCACACCGGCGTAGATATACCGGAGTTCCTCGATGACATACTTCACAAGGTGGTGGAAGTCAGACTGCGCCGCCTTGCGGTCAGGCTTCACCGTCTGGAACTTTACCATGGGGCAGCGAACCGTGATGGCGGTGCCGGTCTGGTAGGGCAGACCGCCAGCACCGGGGTAGAAGAACACTTTCATAGGCTGATCCTCCTCAGACGTGCCCATGGTATAGGGTGCCGTAACCTCGCGGTACTGCTCTGCCGCAGCATCCGTCTTCGTCCGCGTCCGGATGCTCCACTTCTGCTCAGGGCTGCTGTCGCAGGAGGCCAGTGCGTGCTTGAGCCCGAAGCCGTGTTCGTTCAACGGTGTCTGCGCACCGTCCCGGCAAGCGATGGTCAGTGCACGACTCAGGTCGGCAATGCCCGTACCGCCGTCCACCACGCAGATCTCCACCGCATCGCCCAGATCCTCGAAGGAAAGCACAACCGTCATGGAGAGGTCAGGGTCGTCCCTGTTGGCGCGGAGGTTGGAAATGGCGTCGTCTGCCAACTCGCAGATAGCCTGTGCCGCGCTGTTGAAGTTGTCGCCGATGCCCGCGAACAGGCCGTAGCCGGTGGGATTGTTGTGGATGACTTCTTCCGCGATAGGGGTGTTATTCTCGTTCTTCATGATTATAGCTCTCCTTTCCGTTACTTTGCGCTGCGCGTGACAGCGTCCCGATGAATGGCATCTGCGATGATGCGAAGCAGCGACTGCTGGCGGATGACCTCCCGACAAAAGGGCTCAAGCAGGGTGTCAGGCGTCACGTGAAGGTCAATGCAGACCTGCAGCAGCTCCAACCAGTCATCTTCGGTCATTTCCACTTCGATGGTGTTCTTTTTGTTCTCGTCCATGTTTCATACTCCTTTGTTTTTATTAAACAAAACACCGTGCAGGAGCTTTCCTACACGGTGCACCGGAGTACGATGATAAGACGGAGACTCCGTCCGCAGGGAGAATACTTGCAAATTCTTTGAGAATAGGGTATAATCTCCCTGCGGTGCGGATTATTCCGTTGTGTAGGTGGTCACTTCACCTGCGCAGGTTGTAGGGAGCGCCAACTCCCTGCAACTGCCGTTGTTTTGTTTTCTGTAGCCATTATATCATATTGGGGACAATATTCAATTGGCAAAACAAACAAGTATTGGGGACATTATATGTGTAATTTGTATATTGAACCCAGTATAGCTTTTCGGTTAGAATAATATTGAACTGATATAGTTTAAGGAGACCATTATGGCAGTTTCAAAAGCGCAGCAACGCGCTGTGAATAAGTATGTCAAGAACAACTACGATGAAATAAAGCTCCGCATGCCCAAAGGCAAGAAGGAAATCATTCAGGCGCACGCGGTGCAGCAGGGCGAGTCCGTCAATGCGTACATCAATCGTGCCATCGACAAGGCCATGAGCGAGGACGACTCCGCTACCTGACGGAACGAAAGCAGGCGATCTGCGCCACCGGCGCAGGTCGCCTATTCCTTTCCACCGCAGCACATCTGTACGGATTTTGTGCAGGTGTCAGCGAAATTCGCTCATGAAATGTGATAGCACTCAGAAAACTCCCTCATTTTTTGTGATTGCAGCATATCTTCAATTGTTTTCATGACTTGCGTTTTTCCTGCTCCCAAATTTTCCTTGCAAAGCATCTGCGGCGGAGTTCTCTCCGCCGCAGATATACACCTCATATTTTCCTGTTGTGCATCCGCAGCCACCTCGCGCTTACGTGTGCTGTGCAGCCGATTGCTCCTACAATAGTCGCAGGTGCCATGATTACGGCAGTTAAAGCACACTGCCTTCGCACCGCGGTGCGGCCTGCGGTGTTCCTGCCCGGATGAGATAGCTTTTTCCAAGCCCATGTAACTCGCTCCCCTCCAATGTTCCCAATGATGATTTTCGAGTCTATTATAACATATTCGGCACACGGAGGTCGTGAATTTTCTGTGACCGGCTTAGCACTTCAGTCGTGGGACACTGTGCGCTGGCCTCGGCATCGCCGTCGGAGCAACGGCGGCGTGACTCTGCGCGAAGCTCATGCGGATGGAAGTGCTGACCGTGCCTGAGCTATGTTGAAAACGCCGCATCGCGTCGAATTGTGTTGGATTTTTAAAAATATTCGCGTAATTCTGCGTGAATATTCCGGTCAATATTGTTGATTTTTACACGAATATCTGCTATACTATGGTCAGTACCTTTAAGGAGGACTGCTTATGTATAGAAAGATTATGGGCTTCTTGGAAGCGTGGAAAGAAAGCGAACACCGCAAGCCTCTTATTTTGCAGGGCGCAAGACAGGTCGGAAAGACCTATTCCATTCTGGAGTTTGGGCGCACCCACTATGAAAATGTGGCATACTTCAACTTTGAAACAAATCCCAAGCTGAATGAAACCTTTGCAGAAAACATCAGCCCCGATTATCTGATACCGATTTTATCTCATATCGCAGGGCAGACTATCGTAAAGGAAAAAACGCTGATAGTCTTTGACGAGGTGCAGCTCTGCGAAAGGGCTTTGACTTCGCTCAAATACTTTTGCGAGGACGCTTCGGAGTATCACATCATCGTTGCAGGCAGCTTGCTGGGTGTAGCAGTCAATAGAGCAAAATTCTCCTTCCCTGTCGGAAAAGTCGATATGAAAACGCTATATCCGATGGATACGGAAGAATTTATGTTGGCACTCGGCGAAGAAGATTTGGTGGCGCAGATAAAAGAGTGCTTCAACACCAATACGCCGCTGCCTTCTGCGCTGCACGATGCCGCCATGCAACTTTACCGCCAGTATCTTGTGGTCGGCGGTATGCCGGAGTGCGTGATGCAGTTTGCACAGACAAGGGATTATATCCTTGTCCGCCATACGCAGGATACGATACTTGCCAGCTATCTCAATGATATGAGCAAGTATAATAACCTGAATGAAATCAAGAAAACCAGACTTGCCTACGATAACATTACCGTTCAGCTTTCAAAGAAGAATACCCGTTTCCAATATAAGCTGATTAAGAAAGGTGGACGGGCTTCCGAATTTGAGAACGCGATTGAATGGCTCTGCCTGTCTGGTATCGTGTCACAGGTCTACAAGGTCGAGCAAATCAAAAAGCCCCTTGAAAACTACCGTGATATTGATGCGTTCAAGATTTATGTATCCGACTTAGGGCTACTCTGCGCCAAGAAGGATTTGGCCGCCAATGATGTCCTCTATATGGTCGAGGAAATCAACGACTTCAAGGGCGGTATGGCGGAGAACTATGTTAATGTGCAGCTTTCCATCAACGGCTACCGCACCTACTATTGGGAATCGGAACGCGGTGCTGAAATCGACTTCATCATTCAGCGTGATGGGCAACTCATTCCCATTGAAGTCAAATCTGCCGATAATACTAAAGCCAAGAGCTTGCGGGTTTATATGGATGCCTACAAGCCTGCCTATGCCATTAAGCTCTCGTCCAAGAACTTTGGTATGGAGGGCAATAAGAAGATTGTTCCTCTCTATGCCGCGTTTTGTATCTGAGAGTTTCTTTGCGAAAGGTTGTACGACATGAAAACAATCGGGTTGCTTGGTGGAATGAGCTGGGAAAGCACCGCTCATTACTACCAAATTATCAACGAGGAAGTGCAGAAAAAGCTGGGCGGATTACATTCGGCGAAAATCGTCTTATATAGCGTGGAGTTCGCCGAAATTGAACAATATCAATCCAGCGGCCAATG
>DCCL01000279.1:6373-11577 GCA_002313795.1 Faecalibacterium prausnitzii | reverse complement strand
GGCGGCGAGTTCCAGAAGGTGAACGGCGACGGCACCGGCCCCAACAACCATGAGATCGCCGCCCAGAATGGCTACAACGTCGTCACCCGTCAGGCCGACGCCGCGGCTCTGAAAGCAGGCGCAGGCAAGACCCTTATCATCGCCGAGACTCTGGCCGACGGCAAGGCCATGAACTACGCCATGGATGCTGCCGCAGGGGAATGGCAGCTGACCGACTATGTCAAGAAGGGCATTGAGCTGCTGGACAACAAAAAGGGCTTCTTCCTGATGACCGAGTCCGGCAAGATCGACTGGGCCTGCCACGCCAACGATGCAGCGGCCTCCATCCACGATGTGCTGGAGATGAGCAATGCGGTTCAGGCTGCGGTGGACTTCTACAACGCCCATCCCAACGACACCCTCATCCTTGTCACCGCCGACCACGAGACCGGCGGCATGGCCATCGGTTACAAGACCACCAACTATGACACCTTCCTCACCAACCTGACCCACCAGAAGATGTCCTACGCCAAGTTCGATTCCACCTATGTGGAAAATTACATCGCCAACAAGACGCCCTTCGAGACCGCCATGGCAGACGTCAAGGCAAACTTTGGCCTGACCCTGCCCACCGACCCGGATGCCGCCAGCGCAGGCAAACTGCTGCTGACCGACTACGAGGTGGAAAACCTGCGCAGGGCCTACGAGCGCACGCTGTCCGTGGGCGCTTCTTCACAGAAGGAAATGAGCCAGCAGGATTATGAGCTGTACGGCACCTACATCCCCTTCAGCATGGCTGTCTGCCACACCATCAACCACAAGTCCGGCATGGACCACACCACCTACGCCCACACCGGTGCCTCCGTCAACATCTATGCACTGGGTGCCGGTGCCGAGAAGTTCCGGGGCGTGTTCGACAACACCGAGATCTACCACAAGCTGGCCGAGCTGACCGGCGTGCAGTAAGCTCTCTCTTCAAACGAAAAAAGCCTGTGCAGACCCTCCCGGGGCGGGAGGCTGCACAGGCTTTCTTTGTATTTACAGGTGGATGGTGTACCCGCTGCCCAGCATCTGAACGACCAGCATCAGGGTCGAGATGCCGAAGCAACCGCCCATCAGCAGCAGACAGAGCACCACCGAGCCGAAGTCGCACCGGCATTCGCCGGGCCGGGCGGAAAAGTAGAGCACCTCACACCCCAGCAGGATGAGGCCCGCCGCCGGGAGCACCTGCCAGATGACCATCCACGGCAGACCGGGCAGGAAGCGGCAGAGCAGGAAGAGCACGCCTGCCGCGATGAGGCAGACGCCCAGCGTCAGGGTGCCAACTCTGCGGAGGGGCTTATTCGTCGTGTTCGTGGTCGGTCCCATCGTCCGTCACCTCGGTCTTGATATTGTCCGCGTCGTCAGCGGGAGCGGAGGGCAGCACAGCAGGCTGTTCCGGTGCGCGGCTCTCGGCGTGGTATTCCCGGAAATCGGCATCTTCCGGGATGTTTTTGGAGGGGTCGGGCTTTCGGGCCGAGCGGGGGCCTTTCACCAGCCAGACGCCGCAGACGATGAGGGTCACGCAGACCACTACATCCGGCAGGGAGTCCATGACGAGGTAGAGAGCCCGGAACACCGGGTGGGTGTGGCCCCAGCGGTATACGAGGTCGCCGAGGGTGTTCATGATAAGGGTCTGGTAGGCGATGAGAGAACCAAAGGCAATGAGGAGCCACCCGAAGACCCTGCGGTTGGCCAGTGCGGCCCACAGGCGCTTGTCGTGGGGGTCAAAGCGGAAGAGGTAGTCGTCCTCCGGCGCGGTGCCTGCAATGATCTGGGCCCGGAGGTTAAAGGTATCGAAAAAGCTGTACATCCACACCACCGTCATCAGCACGATGGCCGGGCTGAGCAGGGAAGTGAACATCATGATGAGAGCTGCGGCGAGGATAAGGGAGAGCCCCCGCTTCATGTAGCCCTGATACATCTGGCCTGCGCCGGGGACAAAGGCACAGCAAAAGGTCAAAAATCCATTCTTCAGCATATAGTTCTCCTTATTTTTTGGATTTGTCCGCATCCAGCAGCTTTTCCAGCGCCGAAGAAACGCGGGTGTAAAAGTCGTCGCCGGGATGGGCGTCTATGGGCTTGCCCAGATGCTCCGAAGGGGCTTTCTCCGGCAGGAGCGGGGCCGACTGGACGGATGGCAGCAGGGTCTTCAGGTCGCTGCTGTGGTCGGTGACAAAGGTCATCGCACCGGTGCGCCACATGGTCAGGGCCAGCACAGCGGCAATGCCGGCCACTGCGGCCCGGCCAAGGGTGCTCTGCATCAGCCGCACCCAGATGGTGCTCATCACAGTGCGGCGGAGCTGAGCCGGCGGCTCAATGAGCGTGTCATCGGTCAGCATCGCGGTGTAACGGTCGGTGCACTTGTCACAGTAGGCCAGATGTTCGGCGGCTTCCAGCCGGCCCATCTCGTCGAGTTCTCCGTTGATGAGGGCGCGCAGTCCCTCATCGGTCAGACATCCATCGTTATGGAACAGCTCCATCTCAGAGTCCCTCCCTTCCGGCCGCGGTCAGCTGCGCAGCCAGCAGCCTTTTTGCCCGGGCGATCTGGGCCTCCACCGTTTTCTGGGGCCTGCCGCAGAGCCGGGCGGCTTCGGCGGCAGTGTGCTGCTCCAGCAGCATCAGACGGCAGGGCGTTTTGTAGGGCTCCCGCAGGGCGAGGATGTGCCGGGTGAGTTCCTCTTCGCCCAGCTGTTCCAGCACCCGCGTCTCCGGCTCACTGCCGGGAGGGGCACCCTCCAGGGCCAGAATGTCATCGCCGGGGGTGTTCACCCGCCGCGCCCAGGCACTGCGCAGGTGGTCTTTTGCTTTGTTGGAGGCGATGCGGACCAGCCACTGCTTTTCGTACCCGGCGGGGCAGCGGTCAATGTTCCGCCAGGCGGCGAGGAACGTCTCCTGCGTCAGGTCCTGGGCATCGCCCTCGTCCGGCACGAGCTGGTGGCAGACCGTGTAGACAAGGGACTGGTACTGCCGCACCAGCCGGTCAAATTCCAGTGTATTCAACGGTCTATTTCTACCTCCTTCCCGCGGCGCTTGGGCCTTCTGTCTATCCATACGGGATGACAGGCCGGAAACCTGCAAAAACGTGGGAAAAATTTCAGAAATGTGGTAAAATGGCTTTGAAACTACCCCCGAAGGAGGAAAGACGGATGGCCTTTACCACGAAACAGGCTCTGCTGGCGGCACTCTCGGCCGCACAGGGCGAGTGCATCTCCGGTCAGCAGCTGGCGCAGCAGCTGGGTGTGAGCCGTGCCGCTGTTCATAAAGCAGCGGCGGCACTGGCCGCGCAGGGATACGCGCTGGAAGCAGCACCCCGGCGGGGCTATCGGCTGGCCGGGGGAGACCCTTTCTGCGCCGAAGCCGTGGGGGAATATCCCGCACCGGTGTATGTCTACGACACGCTGGAAAGCTCCAACCGTACTGCCAAGATGCTGGCAATGGACGGCACCCCTCACGGCACACTGGTGCTGGCGGGCCAGCAGACGGCAGGCCGGGGACGATTGGGCCGGAGATTTGAAAGCCCGGCCGGAAAGGGCGTCTATCTCTCGCTGGTACTTCGGCCTGGCCTGCCGGTGGCCGAGGCGCAGACAGTCACGGTCAGTGCGGCGGTGGCCGTCTGCCGGGCTGTCCGGAAGCTCTGCGGGCTGGAACTGGGCATCAAGTGGGTGAATGACCTCTATTATCATGGAAAAAAGGTCTGCGGCATCCTGACCGAGGCCGGGTCCGATATGGAGAGCGGCCAGCTGGAATGGCTGGTGGTGGGCATCGGCCTGAACCTGACCTCCCGCCCGGAAGACTGGCCCGAAGAGCTGCGGCCCATTGCGGGCAGTCTTTACCCCGGCGGGCCTGCGCCGGTGGGCCGGGCTGCGCTGGCCGGGGCCATTGCCCGGGAGCTGTTGGCCCTCTGCCCGGCCTTCGACTGTCTGGACGAGTACCGGGCCCGGTGCTTCGTGCCCGGCCACTGGGTCACGGTCTGTACCGTAGCCGAGAGCTACGCCGCCCGGGCAGTAGCCATCGATGATGCCGGGCGTCTCATCGTGGAGCGGGAGGGCGGCAGGCGGGAAGCACTCTGCCATGGCGAGGTGAGCATCCGGCCTACGCCCCTTGCGGCCCGGGAAAAAATATAAGAAACAAAAGAGCATCGGCGCTGCCTCTTCGCGGGAGGGGGTGCCGATGCTCTTATCGCAAATGAAATGAGAGCGGCATCGAAGCAGCATATTTGCGATACTTTATCAGAATACGCCGAAACAGACAAGCCCCAGGACAGCGGCGATGCCGATGACTTTCGGGACGCTCATCTTATATTTTTGCAGCAGCACGAAGCAGAGGACACCGATGCCGATGCCCGGCAGGCTGATGCCGGTGTCGGAAAAATAGCTCTGGCGGCAGAGGCCCACCAGCACGCCGATGATCATGCCGATTCAGATGGGCTTGACGAACTTCATGATGCAGCCCATTACCTTGCTGGTGCGGAACTTCTGGAAGAATACCGCCGCCAGCAGGGTGAGGGTCAGGGTGGGGCTGAGAACGCCCAGCACGGCGAAGATGCCGCCCAGTGTTCCGGCAGTCTTGGTGCCCGCAAAGGTGGCTGCGTTGACGCCCAGCGAACCGGGGGTCATCTCTGCGATGGCGATAAGGTTGGTCAGGTCGGCGTCATTCATCCAGCCGTGGGCGGACATCTCGTCCATGATGAGAGGGATCATGGAGGTACCGCCAAAGCTGGTAAAACCGATCTTGGCAAAGGAGAAGAAGAGCTGGAACAGAGTGTCAAGAATGGACATGTTCGCTCACCTCCATCCAGACCAGTGCAATGACCACACCAGCGATCACCAGCGTCAGATTGCTGATGGAAGTAAAGTAACAGAGCAGGAAAGCGGCCACGCAGATGACGATGGCCATCCTGCTGCGCAGGGCATCCTTGCCCAGCGAGAGAGCCGCACCGCCGATGATGGGAGCCACTGCGCACTGGACGCCTTTCAGAGCCGACCAGACCCAGTAGTTGTCCTTGATACGGTCATAGATGGCAGTGACGATGGTCAGGGTGATGACCGCCGGGATGCACAGGCCGATTGCGGCGAAGATGCCGCCCAGAGGCCCGGCCATCTGATAGCCGAAGAGCAGGGTGATGTTCACCACCATGATGCCGGGCAGGCTTTTGCCCACGGCAATGAGTTCCAGCAGGTCGT
>DCCL01000279.1:0-6345 GCA_002313795.1 Faecalibacterium prausnitzii | reverse complement strand
GCATATGCTTCTGGGAATTCCTGCTCCATCTGAGCGATGATGCTCCATCCGCTGCCAAAGGTGAATGCGCCGATCTTGATAAAATAAAACAACATCAGCAGCGCCATCCGGAATCCGGTGGGGCGCTGCTCCGCAATTTCTGTCTTTGTTGTCATGGTTCCTCCTGAGATGTCATAAATATGCTTCTTTGCATTTATTAGGATATCACAGATGGAGCCAAAAGGCGAATGGAAAAATGGAATGGTTCTCCTGTCCCCAAAGGAATGGCGGAACCTCAGTAGGTCAGCCACTTGCCCTTCCAGGCGTAGAGGGCCATCAGCACAGCGCCCAGTGCCCAGGATACCGGGTAGAGCACGAATACGCCGTCGATGCTGGAGAAGAAGGGGAGGGCGAACTGGATCCACGCCACCCGGAACAGGCAGAGGGAGACCAGCAGCACCACCATGGGCGGCACGCTGCGGCCTGTGCCGCGCACAGCACCGGCCATGCCGTGAAGGATGGCCAGCAGGAAGTAGAAGGGGCAGAAGTAGTGCATGGCGGCACAGCCGAAGGCGACGACGGTCTCATCGGAGGTGAACAGGTGCATGATGGGGTCCTGGAACACCAGCAGCAGCCCGCCGGTACAGAGGGTGTAGAGCACGCCCATGCCTACCGTGACCCACATGCCGCTCTTCACCCGCTTGAAGTTGCCTGCGCCGTAGTTCTGACCCACAAAGGTGGTGGCTGCCATGCTGAAGCTGGTGACGGGCAGGATGTTGAAACCGTCGATCTTCATATAGGCCGCAAAACCTGCCATGGCAGCGGCACCGTAGCCGTTGACGCTGGACTGCACCAGAACGTTGGAGAAGGAGATGACCATGTTCTGGATGCCGGTGGGCAGGCCGATACGGATGATGCGGGAGGTCATCTTCGGCTCAGGCCGGATGGCCGAAAGCTCCACCCGGTAGTCGGCATCGACCTGCATCAGGAAACGGAAGCTCAGCACGCAGGAGACCAGCTGGCTGATATCGGTGGCGATGGCGGCACCCGCCACGCCCATCCGCAGACCGGCGATGAAAACCAGGTCGAGGACGATGTTGGTGACGGAAGCACAGCCCAGATAGAGCAGAGAGCGCCGGGAGTTGCCCGCAGCGTTGAGGATGCCCGCCGCCATGTTGTACAGGACGCTGAAGAGGACGCCGCCAAAGTAGAGCCGCATATAAGTCACAGCGTCCCCCAGCACCTCGTCGGGGGTGTTCATCCAGATGAGCAGACTGCGGCAGACCAGCACGCCGCCCACCGTGAGAATGATGCCCAGAATGAAGGCGATGGCCAGCGAGGTGTGAACGGCGGTGCGGCTCTCCTTGGCGTCCTTTGCACCCAGATACTGGCTCACCACCACACCGGCACCCACGGCTACACCTTGGCTGAAGCCGATGAGCAGATAGATGGGCGAGCCGCTGGAGCCGACAGCGGCCAGCGCATTGCTGCCCAGAAAGTTGCCGACGATGATGGAATCGGCGGTATTGTAGAGCTGCTGGAGCAGGTTGCCCAGGATCAGGGGCACCGAGAAGAGCAGGATGCTTTTCCAGATGCTTCCTTCCGTCATGAGCTGGGTCTTTTTCTGCTGTGGCTGTGCCGTGTCGGTCATACGATTGCCTCCCCTCAGAAAACACAGAGATATCATAGGTAATTACAGAATAAAACTAACAATACATCGTTCCGTGCCGAATGTCAAGCAGAGAGCCGGAGAATGCTCACAGGTTTTCCACGGCTTATTTGCAATTTGTTCAAAACTAACTCAAAGAAACTCCATTTTTATCCGGTACAATAAGGGTGCAGTCGGGAAGACAGAACGAGATCCCCCATCTCCGGCTTCCCACAAATGCCATGCAGGCAGGATTCATGCGCGGGCCGCAGAGGCCGCGCCCCTAAAAAATACTGTCCCCCGCCAATGCGAGGCAACAGCCACGGCGGCGGACAGACTAACAACAACCTCCTAGCAGCCGCAAATGTTTAGGAGTTCTCATACACAGGCAGCGCCGCTTTCTCCTCCTTTCCACGGCGCTGCCTGTTTTTGTTTTTTGAATCTCTTAATAAAGAAATGCAGCACCTCTCCCAGCCGGAAAAGTGCTGCATTTTTCATGTACGGAGATTACTTCCGCCGCATATCCCGCAGGCGCTCTGCCGGGAGAACGCTCTGCAGCAGGCTCCATGCAGTGTCGGTGCTGTCGTTGAGCAGATAGGCCTGATGCTGCTGGACATAGAGGTAGATGGCACCCGAGGTGCGGTAGACGATATACATATCGTGCCAGGAATACTGGCGGGTCGGCTCGGACTTGTCCTGCTCACCGGCCATCCAGACGGAGAAGCCCTTGTCGTCCAGCTCGATCCGGTAGAAGGGACGGGGCAGCCCCATGCTCTTGATCTGCTTTTTCAGGCCCCGGAGATAGGTCCAGAAGTAGACAGCAGGCAGGCCCACGGCGATGATGGCCAGCGTAGCCGTCAGCAGACCGGCACCGGGCGTTACGTTCACCTGAGTGAGGCAGATGCCGGCAGAGACCAGCAGGATGGCAGCAAAGATGGCCGGACGCCGCCATGCGTGGCGGTGGTACAGCAGGTCGAACAGAGCAAAATCGTGAAAAGAAGAAACGTCCATCTGGACGTTTACAGAGATGGGCTGAGACATAGTAGACCCTCCTTTTTTGGTCATAGTACCATATTCTTTCCCGACAATCAAGGATGATGTTGCGCAGATGACCTAAAATGTGCTAAAATAGGACAAAAATGAAAGACAGGTTCCTGCTGCGTTTCTGCCCCCGCAGACCGGGCGGCAGAGCGGGGGAGCAGAGGAAATATGACAGGAAGGAAGGCGGATGCGTGGGGCGTAGAATGACCCTGAAAGGGCAGATCAGCCTCTGTCTGGCGGCGTTTTTTCTGGCGCTGGCGGGACAGATATTTTTGAGCTTTTACCAGTCCGGCACCGTGCTGCGGGAGCTGGACGACCAGATGGGCAACTTCAACGCCATCAGCCGGTTCCAGAACGGCGTGGAGCGGAGCCTTTCAGCCATGGAGGATTACCGCTGGGAGTACGGTGATGCCGAGGCCCTGACCGATGAGCTTCACAGCGCATTCTCTGTTATGAATGCATGGCTCTGGCGCATCGACGGCGGCATCGACACCGTGAGCGAGGAGCAGTATCTGCTCTACAGTGCCGTCTGCACCACCTACGACAGTTATACTGCACTGGTGGAGCAGCTGGAACAGGCAGTGGAGGCCGGCGAGGATGACCGGGCGGCGCAGCTCTATTATAATAAGATCGTGCCCTGCGGCGGCTATCTGCGGCAGTATACCCAGCAGCTGCTGAATACGGCCATCACAGACGGGCAGGGCACCTACACCACCGTGTCGGCCCTCAGTGACCGGGTCAAGTGGGCCCAGACCATCGTGGTGGCCCTCTGCCTTGTGCTGGGCTGCATCATGGCCTTCTCAGTCATGGCGCTGCTGACGCCGGTGCAGCAGCTCATCGGAGCGTCCCGGGAAGTCACCCGGGGCGAGTTCGACCTGCCCGACCTGCCGGAGTCCCGTCAGCCTGAGATGGCCCAGCTGACGGATGCTTTCAACCGGATGAAGCACTCTATGGCGGAGCAGGTGACGACCCTGCGGGAGAAGAACGAGATCGAGCGGGAGCTCCACCGGCAGAAGACCGAAGCCCTTGAGATGCAGAACCGGATGGAGCGGAGCCGGCTGCAGCAGCTGCGCAGCCAGATCGACCCCCATTTCCTGTTCAACACCCTCAACGTCATCCTGCAGACGGCAGGGCAGGAAAAAGCCTACCGCACCCAGGCCCTCATCACGGCCCTGTCCCATCTGCTGCGGTACAGCCTGATGAGCAACGATGAGCAGGTGCCGCTGGCCCGGGAAGTGCGGATCGTGGATGAGTATTATTCCATCTATCACGTCCGCTTCGGCGACCGGGTGAAGATGGTGTGGCACATCTCGGACTCCATCGATCTGACCGAGACCATGGTGCCCTCCTTTATCTTGCAGCCTATCGTGGAGAACGCTTTCAAACACGGCATTTCCCCCAAGGAAGAGGGCGGCGTGGTGCGCATCCGCATCAATGCCCTGCGGGAAAAGGGGCTGCTCTACATCAGTGTGTGCGACAATGGTGTGGGCATCCAGCCGGAGCAGCTGACCCAGCTGAAGACCGCGCTGGCACAGCCCGGCGATGACCATTGGGAGCATATCGGCGTATATAATGTAGCCGCACGGCTGCGGCTTCTGGATAAGCGGGGGCGGATGGTCATCCGCTCCCATCCGGGACGGGGAACTGCCATCTGCATGTACCTGCCCTTAGTGGAACTTACAGAGGAGGAATTGGACGAATGATCCGGCTGTTGATCGCGGATGACGAAAAACTGGAACGGGAGGCGCTGGCCGAGATCGTCCAGCGCCGCTTCGAGCGGGAAGTCGTGCTGGAAACGGCAGAGAATGGCCGCCGTGCAGCGGATACCGCTGTGCTGTGGGGGGCCGACCTGATATTGATGGACATTGAGATGCCGGGCATGAGCGGTCTGGACGCGGCCCGGGCAGTGTTGGCCCAGCGGCCTTCCTGCCGTGTCATCTTTGTCACGGCTTACAGTCTGTTCCAGTATGCACACGAAGCAGTGCATCTGGGGGCCTGCGACTACCTGCTCAAGCCGGTGGATCCGGACGAACTGGAAGCCTCTGTCCGCCGCGCCATGCGGCAGATCGAGACAGAGCGGAAGCTCACGGAACTGGCCGCTGCCCAGCCCCAGCCCGAGGAAAGTGCACCGGAAGAGACCGGAACAGCCCCTGAAGAAGGGGAAAACAGCCAGGCGGCTCTTGTCATGGCCCATGTCCGGCGGTATCTGGAAGATAACTATATGTTCGACCTGTCGCTGGACAGCGTGAGCGAGATATTGCATATCAGCCCGGCCTACCTGTCGGCACAGTTCAAGAAATACCAGAAGATGAATTTCCTCGACTGCCTGACCGAGCTGCGCATCAATGCGGCCAAAGAACTGCTGACGGATCCCTTCCGTTCTTCGGCAGAGGTAGCATCCATGGTCGGGTACGAGGACGCCAGCTACTTTGCACGTGCGTTCAAAAAGCGGACCGGTGTCACCCCGACGCAATACCGCAAGCAGGCCAGTAAGGCCGCGCATGACGAAAAACTGGGGGCACTGCTGTGAGCCGTGTATTTCCCCGGCGGCAGCTGCTGCTTGCGGCAGCGGGTGCGGCGCTGGGGCTGTGCGCCTGCCAGAAACAGACGGCTGCAGAAGAACAGCCGGAGCTGATTTTGCGCTATGCGGAGAACCAGCCCGAGGATTATCCGACGACACAGGCCGCACTGGCCTTTGCGGAGAATGTCCGCCAGCGCACCGAGGGCCGGGTGAAAATTGCGGTGTACAGCAAGGGCGAGCTGGGCGCGGAGATGAGCGTCATCCAGCAGATGCAGTTTGGCGGCATTGATTTTGCCCGCGTTTCGCTGAGCCAGCTGGCCGAGTATCTGCCGGCGCTGAATGTGCTGCAGCTGCCGTATCTGTATCAGGACGCAGACCAGATGTGGCGGGTGCTGGATGGAAGCATCGGCTATGAGTTCCTGGCAATGCTGGATGAGATCGACTTGACCGGGCTTTCCTGGTTTGATGCCGGTGTGCGCAGTTTCTACACCCGGAAGAAGGTCACCAGTCTGGAAGAACTGCAGGGGCTGACGCTCCGGGTGCAGGAGTCCGACACCATGAGTGCCATGGTCACAGCATTGGGGGCAGACCCGGTGCAGGTGGTGTACAGCCAGGTGTATGCGGCGCTCCGCAATGGCAAGATCGATGGAGCGGAGAACAACTGGCCCAGTTATGAAGCAATGGGCCATTATGAAGTTGCCCCCTATTTTCTGCGGGATGAGCACACCCGTGTGCCGGAGATCCAGCTGGCCAGTGTGCCCGCCATGGAAAAGCTGGCCCAGCTGGACCCGACCTTCCCGGACATCCTGCGCAGCTGTGCGCGGGAGTCGGCTCTGGTAGAGCGGGCGCTCTGGGCTGAGCGGGAAACTGACGCAGAGCAGAATATGCTGGCCCACGGCATTGTGGTCACGGAACTTTCCGAGGAGGAAAAACAGAAGTTCCGCACCGCGGTAAGCCCTCTTTACGAACAGTTTGCAGAACAGGAAACTGTGATCCAACGCATTCAGGTAAGCTGAAAAATATCATAAGAAATACGATGAAAAATCCCAGCCTTTGGCGACATTGTGCAAAGACTGGGATTTTTGCTTGTGCAAAGTGCACAGAAGCGGTTTTCATATTTTTTCAAAAAACAGGACATTTTTCGAAACACCTTGTT
>DCCL01000170.1:1450-8315 GCA_002313795.1 Faecalibacterium prausnitzii | reverse complement strand
GTCATACCGACTTTCTTGCCGATAATGCCTTTAACCATTTTCTTTTCCTCCTGTAAAGGTTATTGGTTGGCAGCGCACGTCACTGCCAACATGACCCCTCGGGAAACGAGGGCATCGAATTTGATCGAGTGTCTTTTACAGCTTGATCTCGATGTCCACGCCAGCGGGGAGCTGGAGGCTCATCAGAGCCTCGACCGTCTTGTTGGACGGCTTCAGAATGTCGATCAGACGCTTATGAGTGCGGCTCTCGAACTGCTCGCGGCTATCCTTGTACTTGTGGGTAGCGCGCAGAACGGTGACGATCTCACGGTCGGTGGGCAGGGGGATGGGGCCGGACACGCGGGCACCAGTGTGCTTTGCGGTCTCCACGATCTTCTCTGCTGCGGCATCGATCAGCTGAGCATCATAGCTCTGCAGACGGATTCTGATTTTCTCTTTGACTGCCATTGCTTACGCCTCCTGAAAAATTGTTTTGCCCTAGGCGAGCCGATAAATTGCTCTACACAGTTCCGGGTGTTCCTCGATTTGGCACTAGAAAAACCGGTGAACCGCTCGGCAGTTCTCCCGGAAATATATTAGCAAATCAAATCCGAACATTGGTTCCGCCCGTTTCGCAGAGGAGTAACTTCTCTGCCGAGGGAACGTATTCCATCGCTGTCAGTAATTCTTTCGCCCGGTTCTAAGATCGGACATACTCCGCGGAAATAACCCATCTCAGCTATTGCCGGATGACAACCTCCCGCATCTACGCATATCGCTGGCCTGCACGACTTGTATCGCACAAGCCCTTTGCAGCCGAGAGATATTCTATCACATCTTCGTGCATTTGGCAAGTGTTTTTTCGAGAAATCGCAAATTTTCTTTTTTATTCCGTCTGTTTCATCTCCCCGGATATTTTCTGTGCAGAATGCACAATGCTCTGGCAGTTTTTTCTGTGGAAAACCCCGCTGAGCCTTAGAATGCCCGTTCCGGCGCAGATTTATGCCCGACAAAGCAGAAAAGCCTCCCTGCCCCGAAGTGCAGAGCAGAAAGGCTTCCGTGTATGGCTCCCGCAACGATCCTTTCAACAGCGGGAGGAGAACGCATTCTTCTATATAATAGGTAACAGGCCCTTGTGGAGCTGTGGAGCCTGCCCGACGGGTGACGCATATGGGAGTGGTCGGCTACCGGAGGCGGGACGGAGGGCAGTTTCCTGCCGGACTGCCCCAGCCGATGAGATGCAGTTTGCGACACCTTCGATCCCGGTATTTCACGGCAGGCGAAAGAGCAGCGTCTTACAGGGTCAGCTGTGCACCCATCCGGCGGACGGTGCCGCTCTCTTCTTTATTTTCCGGGGCGTCCGTCACCTTGATCTGCGCCACGTCAGTGGAGATGGCACTCACGGCAGCTTCCTGCGCCATGGTGCAGCGGATGCAGGCACAGTCGGAGATGTGCAGCTTCTTCAGGATGCTCTCCTCGTTCAGTTCTTTGTCCAGCGTCACCAGGGCGCAGTCGGTGCAGGTAACACCGTCCGGGTCGAGGGCCAGCATCTCGGGGGTGATGCGGGCCATGGGCTTATCGGTCACGAGCTTCCCCTTCAGCACCCGCAGCTCCCCGTACTCTGCATCCGGGATGGCATAGAATGCATCTTCCAGCGCCGCGGCCACCGTTACCATCCCTCCCGCATGGAGATACTCGATCTGTTCCAGTACCCCGGCACTCTCGGCCGGGATGTTCACATCTCCGGTCACATAGAGCCTGCTGCCGTAGCGGCGGAGGGCGGCGGCCGTCAGTTTCAGGTCATCGTCCACCAGTGCGGCCCCCTCGGGCAGGATGACCAGCTCCGTTTCCTCCGTAAAGAGGGGCACCAGCTTTTCGGCCAGTTCTTCTGCCACCAGCGCTTTAGGTGCCGAAAAACGCGCCCCCTTTGCAGCCAGAGCATCCACATCCAGCCTGGCATCCACCGCCACGAACTGTTTTTCCGTCCAGTACAGCCGGTCCTGTGCCCGGATGAGGAAGCTCCTGTCCAGCTTGACTGTACCCTTGAGGACGACGGCCTCATCCGGGTAAACGCTCAGCTTGCCGTTGACTGCGGCCTTTTCGTTCATCAGAGCGTTCAGGGATTCGGGGCAGAGGGCTTTGCCGTTGACAATGATCTTGCGATAGCTGCGCAGAGTCTCGGCGGCGTCAGCGGCGACGGTCAGTTTGCCGTTGACCAGAAGGATGGTATCTTTTCCGGGACGGTTGGATGCGGTCAGGTCTGATTTGCCGTTCACGATGTTAACGACCGTATCCTTTCCGCAGGACTCGGACATTCCCACCGTCATCTCCACCGGGTATTTTGCCAGCAGGGCCTCCACTCGGGGCGTCGTCAGCACCAGTGCGGCCTCGATTTTGATTTTCTCATAGCTTGCAAGGGTCTCTTCGCTGACATTCCGCAAATCGAGAAGGGCAGCGGTCACTTTCAGGTTCTTCTTCATCGTTCATTCCTCCAGAAGTTCGTCTTTCAGTCGGGTGCGTATCTTGAGCAGACGGGTGCGGACCGTCCCGGGCGGAAGGCTCAGCATCTCCCCCAGTTCACGGGCGTTGTAGCCTTCCGTATACCGCAGTTCGAACAGCATCCGGTCTGCAGGGTCCAGCATGTCCATCAGGCTTTTCATGTCGCTCATCCCCACCGCGGCAGAGGCCGTTTCATCTTCCGGCTCCTCGTCGGTGTCGGGCAGCAGCACTGCCATCAGTTCCCGCTCCTTCACGGCCCGGCGCACCTGGTCGCAGTAGAGGTTCCGGGCCACGGCAAACAGCCATGCCCTGCACTGCCGGGCGTTGAAGCTCTCGATAAGTGTCCGGTTCTGCAGCGCCTTGAGGAACACTTCCTGGGTCAGGTCTTCGGCCCGGCTTTCATCATGGCAGAGCCTGAAACAGAAATGTTCCAGCCTGTCCCAGAACTCCTCGTACATTTCCTCCCACATGGGTCTTCTCCCCTTCTTTCTGCTCTGTGCCTGTTCTGTCTGTAAGACGAACGGAAACAGTCGGGTGTTTTCCTCTCCCGAAAATTTTCTGCAAAACAGAAAAACGGCCCCCACTCGGAGCCGCATCTGTGCCGGATGGCACGCCGCTTGAGTGAGGGCCGTTTCTTTATTTTTTCGCGTTCGCTTTCAGCTGTTCCAGCAGACCTTCCCGCGGGGTGACATACACGGTGGTATACACCTCATAGAGCACCATGCCGGGTTTGGCCCCGTTGGCTTTCCAGATGTTTTTCACCTCGGTGGTGTCCACAGCGACCTTTGCTGCGGCCCCTGCCTTGAAGGCACTGGAATAGACCACGGCCAGCTCCGCTGCCTCCTGTTTGGTGGTATCGGGGATGTCCTCGCCGTGGCTCATGACCACCACATGACTGCCGGGTGCTTTCTGGACATGGAACCAGAGGTCTTTGCCCCGGGCGGTGTGAAGGGTGAGTTTGTCGTTCTGGGCGTTGTTGCGGCCCACCAGGATCTCAAACCCGTCACTGGAAGTGAACCGGAGGAAATCCGCAGGCTTCTGGCGCTTGTCCCGCTGCTTGTAGTATTTCAGGTAGCCCTGACTCTTCAGTTCTGCGCGGATCTCATTCAGCGCCACCTCGCCGGTGGCCGTCTCCACCTCGTAGAGCACTGTTTCCAGATAGGTGATCTCTTTTTCGCCCTCGGCCAGCAGGTCTACCAGCATCCGGGCCGCAGTCTGCTTCTTCTTGTAGTTTTTGAAGAAGTTCTGGGCGTTCTGGCTGGGGCTGAAGCGCAAGTCGAGAGGGATGGTGACTTCCTTGCCTCCATCGTACCAGTTGGGCACGGTGATGCTCTTCATCCCCTTCTGGGCCAGATAAAGGTTGGCCGACAGCAGTTCGCCGTAAAGGCGGAGCTTCTCGCTCTTCCCGCTGGCGGCAAGCTCTTCCTGCCGCGCCGCCTGCTTGCGGACTGCGCGCTCATACATATTATGAACTGCCTTGTGCAGTTCCTTGCTCTTGGTGCGCAGGCGCTCGGCGCGGTCTTTCTCGGCATAATAGCCTTCCAGCATGGCGTTGAAGGAAGGCCACTCCTTGATGAGATACTTTTCACCGTACTGCTTCGGGCGGAAGAAAGTGTACTCCACCGGCTTGCCATCCGGGTCGGTGACGCTGCAGGGGCATCCGCCTGCAGCGTAGAGCTCTTTCAGCTCATCGATGGCCGACATCAGGCTCAGTTTCTGGTGCTCCGTCAGCTCATTGGCCAGCAGATGTTCCCCGTCAAAGGCGCGCCATACTGCTTCCCGGCAGACCACCGGGCCAACGCCTGCCACGGTCTTGTTCAGGGCATCGGCCACTGGCAGATTACGCTCACAGGCCGCTGCCACGATGGAAGCAGAGCTGACCGCCAGAAAATCGGGCCGGGCGGGCTTGGGCGGTGTAACATAGGGCAGGCCGGGCAGGAGCTGCCGCACATCGCTGTCCTCAAAATCCACCCGCTTGAGGGCGTCGATGATCTTGCCGCCCTGCACCAGCACCAGATTGGAATAGCGGCCCATCAGCTCCGCACAGAGGGTGTTGCGGACAAGGTCGCCCATCTCGTTGGTGCACTGGAAATCAAAGTAAACGATGCGGTCGCCCGGCTCCATCCGGACATCCAGCAGCCGCCCGCCGGTGAGGTGCTTCCGCATCAGCATGCAGAAAGACGGCGGCGTCTCCGGATTCTCGAAGCTCTCTTCGGTCAGGCAGACCCGGGCAGAGCCGCTGCGGGCCGACAGCAGCAGGCTGTAGGTGTCGGTGCGGGTGCGCAGGGTGATGACCAGCTCATCGCGGGTCGGCTCAAACAGTTTTGCGATCTTAGCGTCGGTGAGGCTCTTTTTCAGTTCTCCTGCCGTCAGCGCCAGTGTCGCGGCATCCAATGCCATGTGTCATTACCTCGTTCTATATTATAAATAAGTAAAGGGGTCGCAGTCATCGCCGCTCACCAGAATATCCAGCGTCGGGAATGCCGCGCGCAGCTTTTCGGCCACCGCCTTTGTCACCGGAAACTCGGTGGCGTAGTGGCCCGCTGCGATGAGCGAAAGCCCCAGACGCTTTGCATCGATGGCGTGGTGGTGGCTGGCCTCGCCGGTCAGCAGGCAGTCCGCGCCCATGGCGATGGCGTCTTCAAAGAGACTGCCGCCCGCTCCGCTGATGACAGCCAGCCGCTGCACAGATCTGCCCGCATCAGCAAACTTGACCTGCACAGCGGGCCCGGCGGCGGGCTGATTGCAGCGGAGGGCCAGCTCCCGCTGGGCCTTTGCCGCCAGCTCCGGCACCGAGATGTTCTCAACTCTGCCCACACGGCCGCAGCCGTCGGCAAAGACCTCCATCCCCTGCATCCCGAAGATACCGGCCAGCACCTCGTTGACACCGCCCTCGGCGGCGTCCAGATTGGTGTGCATACAGATGGCAGAAATACCTTTCTGCACCAGCCGGAACGCTGCATCCTGCCCGCTGAGCTTTTTCAGAGGGGAGAAGATGACCGGATGGTGGGACACGATGAGCTGGCACCCTTTCCGGGCCGCTTCCTCCACCACCTCGGGGGTGATATCCAGCGTTACCAGCACCCGGGATACCTCATCGCCGCAGTCCACCAGCAGGCCGGGGTTGTCCCAGCTCTCTGCCAGTTCCAGCGGCGCGATGCGCTGCATCTCTGCGTACAACTGTTCTACCATCGTCATGACGCTGCCTCTCCTTCCGCGTTCATCAGGGCATCCATTTCCGCTGCCAGCTCTGTTCCGTCCGGCACACCGAGGCGCAGGCGGGGCAGTTTTGCTTTCTGCCACGCGGCATAGCCCGCTCCCTCCGGCCACTGCCCGGTCAGGCCGAACAGGCACTCTGCAAAGGCCGGGTGTTTCACCTCACCGGTGTATTCTGCGGCCATGACCGCATACCAGCGGCCTGCCGCCTGCACCGGCCGGTCGGTCAGGAGAGTGAAACCATGCTCCCACAGCCAGCGGCGCAGGTCGCTGTGGCGGGTGGCCGGCACCATCACCAGACGGGGCCCGCCCGGCATGGACACCCAGGGGGCTTTCTCAATGATCTCCCAGGTGGTCTGAGCCGAGACACCTGCCAGCACGATGGTGCCCACTTCTCCCGGGGATAACACAGAAAGACCGTCGCCGAGCCTCAGCTCAGCGCGGTCTTGGCATCCGGCATATTCCAGCGTCTGTTCTGCCTTTGCCAGCGGGCCGGGGCGCAGGTCGGCCCCGATGACCTTTGGAAACTTTCCCGAGGCGGCCAGCACCGCCGTCAGCTTGCCATGGTCACAGCCAATATCGGCCACCGGCAGCCCGGGGCGCACCAGCTCTGCGGCAGCGCTCAGACGCGCATCCAGTGTCGGCAGCACTCAGGCCTTCTTGGCTGCCAGGTGCTCGTTCAGCTTCTCCAGCAGCTCGTCGCAGTCCACGCCGTGCACTTCGCAGGCTTCCTCGATGCTCTCGCCGCGGGAAGCAGGGCAGCCCAGGCAGTGCATACCGATCTCCATAAAGTAGGGAGCGGTGCTCTCATCCATATCCAGGATGTCGCCGATGATGGTCTCACGGGTGATCTGCTTGGGGGCCTTATTCTCGTCCTTCTTGAGCATATTGAAAATATCAAACATGGTAAAAATCCCTTTCTGTTGTCGGTGATGCGCCGCCGCATCCGGGGCGCTCAGATATAATATACCCCAACCTCAACCTATATTTCAAGTAGTAATTGAAAAGCCTCTTCCTGATTCTTTGCCTCTCTCTATTTTTCAGGTTGCTTTCATTCTCTTTTGCGTGCCAAAAGAGAACCAGAAAAGTACCCGCTAATGAGAGGCTCTGCGGTGGCGAAGCCATGAAAGCCCCAGTGGGGCTTTTAAGCCGACCGTCCGGTTTGCGGAGC
>DCCL01000170.1:0-1401 GCA_002313795.1 Faecalibacterium prausnitzii | reverse complement strand
TGTTCAGCGCGGCAAGGACAGGGCAGATCCAGGGGCGGCACGTCCCTTTCAGACCCCGAAGAAGTAGTAGAAATCACAAAAAGCTAGCGCCGCGCCGTTCGGCGCTGGCACTTTCACGCTTTTTCGCTTTCTACAGTTTACGGCTTCGCCGAAAATTTCATAGCAAAAAGCCCCCGCACCGTTTGCACAGTGCGGGGGCCGTTAAGCTTCAGATTTCAGAATCAGCGCTTAGTTCTGCTTCATGCGAGCGAAGCAGTCAGAGCAGTAGACCGGACGGTCCTCACGGGGCTGGAAGGGCACCTTGCAAGCCTTGCCGCAAGCTGCGCAGACAGCGTCGTACATCTGACGCTCACCGCCGTTGCTGCGTGCGCCGCCGTTCTTGCGGGCATCACGGCAGGGCTTGCAGCGCTGGGGCTGGTTCTCAAAGCCGCGGGATGCGTAGAACTCCTGCTCACCAGCAGTCCAAACAAACTCCTTGCCGCAGTCCTTGCAAACTAAAGTCTTGTCTTCGAACATAGTAGTATCTCCTCTTTGTTTAGTTCTTGCCCACGGAAGGATTGTAACCATACCTTTGGTTTTGGGACCATCGCGCTGATCGTAAGCTTACCAGGGGCTTGAATGAGTAAACGTCCTCGGACTGAGGACTCCCCTATTGTACCGTTCTTTTTTTCATTTGTCAACCAAAAAACAACCAGTCGCCCCCTTTTTTGTGCATTCAGCATAATAAGACAGACTTTGCTCGTGCAAAACAGCAAAAAGGCCGCACTGCCCTTTGGGGGAGCAGTGCGGCCTTGCAGCGCCGGAAAGCGCTGATTACTTCTCGAGGACTTCCTTGGTATCGCGGGCGATCATCAGCTCCTCATCGGTAGCGATGACCAGAGTGCGGACCTTTGCGCCCCAGGCAGTGATGTCGCAGACATCGCCGACGGGATGCTCGTTCTTCTCGGAGTCGATGCGGATGCCCAGCCAGTCCATGTGGTGGCAGACCTTTGCACGGGCGATCTCATCGTGCTCGCCGATGCCGCCGGTGAAGACGATGGCGTCCACACCGCCCATAGCTGCGATGTAGCTGCCGACGACCTTCTTGATCTGGTAGTTCAGCATATCAGAAGCCAGCTGAGCGCGCTTATTGCCGTGGAGAGCAGCCTCCTCGACGTCGCGCTTATCGCTGGAAACACCGGAGATGCCCAGCAGGCCGGACTTCTTGTTCAGGATCTCGTCCAGCTGGTGGCCGGTGATGTTCAGGGTGTACTTCAGGTAGTTGACCACGGAGGGGTCGATATCGCCGCAGCGGGTGCCCATCATCAGGCCGGCCAGCGGGGTCATGCCCATGGAGGGATCCACGACCTTGCCCTGGTCCACAGCAGCGATGGAAGAACCATTGCCCAGGTGGCAGGTGAT
>DCCL01000276.1:3152-3379 GCA_002313795.1 Faecalibacterium prausnitzii | reverse complement strand
CACTGGAAGAAGTTTTCCATTCCATGGGCGTGACCATCGCCCGTGATGACCTTATGCGTTACATTGGCCCGCCTCTCCGGAAGACTTTCGCCGAACACTTTTCGGAGCCGGAGAAAGTTGAAGAAGCCGCAGAGCGCTATCGTATGAGCTACGCCGTCAAGGGCAGCCACGAGTGTGATGCTTATCCTGGCGTACCGGAGATGCTTCGCCGCCTGAAGGATGCCGAC